>NZ_WMEE01000019.1:0-21577 GCF_009709595.1 Microbacterium sp. ZXX196 | reverse complement strand
CATCCGAGAGCATCTGAAACCGCGACACGACCACAGCCTCCCAGCACGCCACCGAACTATTTGTCAGACACGCCCTAGCCCCGCCCCCGCCGAAACAGCTCCGCCGGCCGTCCCCTCCCCGCGCGCTCGACCTCGCCCGTCGGCTCGAGGTGGGGGAGCATCGCGCGGCGAAAGGTGTCGGGCTGCAGGCGCCGGCCCGCGACGCCCTCGTGCGCCGCGCGGAGCGCGCGGAGCGTGAAGGGCTCGGGAACGAGGCCCCGCGGATCCGGTGCCGCCTGGTACTCGCGCCGCAGCGCCGTGACCGCATAGGCGACGATCTCCGCGTGGTCGAAGGGGAGGGGCGGCAGGTCGGCGACCGGATGCAGGCGCACGCGCGCCGCGCGCAGGCGCTCGGCCGGCACGACGTCGAGGTGGGCGACGGCCATGACCCAGCCGCGGTCGTCGCGATCCGGGGCGTCGAACACGTGCAGCTGCTGCGGATCCAGGCCTTCGATGCCGGCCTTCGCGCTGAGCGCGCGCAGCGCCGCCCGCGCGAGCGTCTCGCCCGGGTGGACGAAGGTGCCGGGGAGGCGCGGATCCGGCCCCACGAGCGCCGCCGCGAGCACCCCCTCGTCGAGGGTCAGCACGGCCGTGTCCACCGCCACGGAGGGGCGCGGGTATGCCAGGAGGTCGTTCTCGGGATCCGTCACGAGAAAGATTTTACGCAGACTTGCGCAAAAGGGCGAGCGTGGGGCATGATCGACACATCGCCAATTAGCGCGAATTTGATTTAAAGGCGGCGACGCCGGACAGGAGCACACCATGCAGCTTTCGAGCCTTCAGATGGATCGGGCCGCAGGCGCCGTGCTCGCCTCGGCGGCGGGCGACGCGCTTGGGTCGCAGTACGAGTTCGGCGGCGCGCTCGCCGACGACGCGCCCGTCGCCTTCGGCCGCGGCCGTTTCGGCCACGCGGTGGGGGAATGGACGGACGACACCTCCATGGCGATGCCCCTGCTGCAGGCGCTCGCCGCGGGGTCCTCGCTGGAGGACGCGGGCGTCCTCGGATCCGTCGCCGGCGCCTGGCACGAGTGGGCGAAGACCTCCCTCGACGTCGGCATCCAGACCCGCGGTGTGCTGTCGAGCTTCGGAGACCGTCCGACCGAGGAGGAGGCCCGCCAGGCCGCCCAGGCCGCGCACCGCGCGACGGGCCGCAGCGGCGGCAACGGAGCCCTCATGCGCACCGGCCCCGTCGCCCTCGGCTACCTCGACCGCGACCCCGCCGACCTCGCCCGGGTCGCCGGCCGCATCGCCGCGCTGACGCACTTCGAGCAGGACAACGCCGACGCCTGCGCGATCTGGTGCCTCGCGATACGCCACGCCATTCTCACGGGCGAGCTCGACGTCCGCGGCCAGGTCGCCTTCCTCGCCCCCGATCGCCGCGCGCGCTGGGCGGCGCTCATCGACGAGGCACTCGCCGCCGGCGCCCACCCCCGCGACTTCGCGGCGCAGAACGGCTGGGTCGTCGCGGCGCTCCAGGCGGCGCTCGCGGCGATTGCGGGATCCGCCTCCCTCGTCGACGCCCTCGAGCGCGCCGTCCGCGGCGGCAACGACACCGACACGGTCGCGGCGATCGCCGGAGCCCTCGCGGGCGCCCTGCACGGCGGATCCGCGGTGCCGCTGTCCTGGCAGCGGATCCTGCACGGCTGGCCCGACCTGCGCGCGAACGACCTCACGCGGCTCGCGGTGCTCGCAGTGAACGGCGGCCGCGCCGACAGCGAGGGCTGGCCGACCGCGCCGCGTCAGCGCGTCTACCCGGGCGACCACCTCTACACTCACCCGCACGACGACGGCGTGCTCGTCGGATCCATCGCCGCCCTCGACCGGCTGCCCGCCGACGTCGACGCGGTCGTCTCGCTCTGCCGCGTCGGGACGGATCAGGTGCCCGCCGGCGCCGAGAGCGTGCAGGTGTGGCTCATCGACCGCGAGGGGCGCAACGCGAACCTCGACCTCGTGCTCGCCGGCGCCGTCGATGCCATCGCCGCGCTGCGCGCCGAGGGGCGCCGCGTGTTCGTCCACTGCGCCGAGGCCCGCAGCCGCACCTCGGCGGTCGCTGCCCTGTACGGCGCGCGGCACCGCGGCGTCCCGCTCGACCGGGCGTGGGAGGACGTGCGGGCCACGCTCCCGGAGTTCGCGCCGCAGGGCTTCCTCCGCGCGGCCGTGGAGCGGATCGCGAGCGCGTCGTGACCGAGAAGAAGCTCGTCCCCTCCGGGGGACGCGTGATCGCGGAATCGTGGTGGATTGCGAGCGAGCTCGTGCTGCGGCACCCCGAGGTAAAGCTGTGGGAACGACACTTCGGCGGGATCTGCGACGAGCTCGTGCTCGAGTGGCCGGGCGGGCGCGGGCATCTCTCGCTGAATCGAACTGGGGGCGTGCTCGCCTTCCCGGCTGGCGCGACGAAGCCGGGGCGCTTCTCCTGGGTGTGGGCGCTCGCGCAGGAGAACCCGCACGCCGCCGTCACACGACTCGAAAAGCTGGTCGGGGTCGCCGCGCCGCACCCGCGCCCCGCCTCGACGCCCGAGGGCATCGCCTACCGCGTGATCGCCGCGGTGTTGCGTCTTCAGCAGGACGACCGCTCCGTCTGGGACGCGCGCGCGATCTGGTCTGACACACGGGAACTCGTGGAGCGGTTTCCCTACGCGCCGCCCGTGCCTCTACGCAAGATGACGGTTGCCAGCGACGGCGAAGCCCGGGGTGGGCTCTGGGTCATCGCCAAGGGTGATCGGGACCACGCTCTGACGCCCCTCGCTCTCGTGTCGCACGAGGGGTGGCTCATCGTCGGCGACGGGAGCCCCATCGACCTCATGGCGGAGTATCGCGCGTGCGGCAAGCGGATCCTCCCGATCCTCGCGCAGCACCTCGGCCACCTGCTCCGCTGACGCGAGCCGTGTCGGACCCATCCGGCATACTGGTCGCGCCCGCACTCAATTCCCCGGAAGGCCCGCCATGCCGTACGCCGTTCTCGACCTCGAGACCACCGGATTCTCGCCGAAGCGCGGCGATCGCATCGTCGAGATCGGCGTCGTCCTCGTCGACGACGCGGGCGAGATCGAGCACGAGTGGGGCACCCTCGTGAACCCGCAGCGTGACGTGGGCGCGACGCACGTGCACGGGATCCGCGCGAGCGACGTCGTCGACGCGCCGCTGTTCGGCGACGTCGCGACCGGCGTGACCGAGCTGCTCGACGGGCGCACCCTCGTCGCGCACAACCAGGCGTTCGACGTGCGGTTCCTGCGCGCCGAGCTCGCCGGGCAGGGCCACACGATCGACGACGAGTTCAAGGCGCTGTGCACGATGCTGTGGTCGCGGCGCGCGTTCGGCGCCGCCAAGCTCGCCGACGTGTGCAGCCTGCTCGAGATCGAGATCGGATCCGCGCACGCCGCCCTCGACGACGCCCGCGCCACGAGCCGGGTGCTCGCCGCGCTCGACCGCCGCGTCGGCCACGAGGCCGAGTGGCGCTCGCACGTCGCCGCCGGCCGCCTCGGCGGCGGCGCGGCCGCCCGCCCGCGGCAGCAGCGGACCCCCGGGAAGGCGCGCGGCGGCCAGCGCGCCGCCGCCGCGGATCCCGAGCCTCCCGTCTGGAAGCGCGTCTCGGTCCCCGCTCCGCTCGCCGACGAGGGCGCCGCGGTCTACCTCGACCTCGTCGAGCGCGTGCTCGATGACGGCGTCATCTCCGTCGACGAGCACTGGCGCCTCGACGCGATCGCCGAGGCGGCGCGCATCGACCCGGCCGACCGCCGCCGCCTCCACGCCGACTACCTCGCCGCCGCCGTCGCGGAGGCCGGCGCGGACGGCGTCGTCACGGAGTCGGAGCGCGCCGAGCTCGCGCAGATCGCCGCCGTTCTCGACCTGCCGGTGCCGGCGGATCCGCCCGCCGCGCCCGCGGCCCGGCCCGCCCGGATCCGCCTCGAGCCGGGCAGTCGCGTCGTGTTCACGGGCGCGCTCGACCGCGACCGCGAGGAGTGGGCGTATCTCGTCGCGGCCGCCGGCCTGGAGACGGGCGGCGTCACCAAGCGCACCGCGGTCGTCGTCGCGGCCGACCCCGCGACCCAGTCGACGAAGGCGAAGAAGGCCGCCGCCTACGGCGTCCCCGTCGTCGACGAGCAGACGTTCCTCGCCGCGTTCGAGGAGTTCTGCGCGCGGTAGGGCGGCGCCCCGCGACGGGCGCTAGCGTGGGCTGGCGGGGGATTGCCCCGCTCCGCGGTTCAGAGGTAACATTGTTCCGCAAGGTCCCATGTGGTCTCCGAGACCACCCAAGGGGTCTTGCACTTCGCGAACCCCTGGCATTCCTGCTGGGGGTTCTTGCGTTATTCGAGCCAGACGAGGCCGTAATCGCTCTCGGGGAGCCAATGAGCGCCCATGCGCATGTAGGCGCGGATGGCATCACCGGACGCAGTCGACGAGCGGTCGGCGCCCCAGATTTCCGGATGGTTCTGGAGATGCTTTTGGTAGGCGCCATAGGCCAGAAGGTCCGCCGCCTGAATGAATTGGCTATACCGGCTGTCCTGCATGATGACGTCCTCCACGACCCTCCGCGTTGTGAGGTCGAGGTCACGGTGCGCGTTGCGATAAGGCGCCGCCGACCGTATGGCTCGTTCCCACGCTTCGCGCTGGTGCTCGAGCGATGCGCCCTCGTCAAGAACGCCCTGTTGCCCGTCGTAGAACAACATCAGTCGGGTGTCGAGTGCGGCAGCCCATTCTTCGAGTGCCGCGATCAACTTGGCGTACACGACGGTGGAGGACCGTTCAGGCGCGCCGATGGAAATCACCGTGGACTCTTCGCGGGAGAGATGACTGAGCATAATTCTCCCGGCCGCCGCGCGTTGAGCATCACCGAATCGTCGCTCCTGCTCCTTCGTTTCGCAGAACGAGCCACGCCCCTTGTAGAGCTTGTTGGCGTGCAGCTCTCTCGTCTTCGGAACGCCGAACTCCCGGTGAATGGCGCGGCGCCCTTCGAGCCAGGCCTGGAGATTTCGGGACCACGCGGTCTCTTCGATGATGAGCGCGGTAAGGACAACGCCGTGGCGTGAATCTCCGGAGTCATCGATGTAGCACAAGTGCACACGCTGAGTATCGCAGGCGGGTATGTCCGTGACGGCGAGCGTTGTTGCGAACGTTCGCGTGCTCGACCCCACCGTTGACGGGCGATAGCGTGGGCCGGCGGGGGATATATGTGGAACGTCTTGAGCGTCTTCGCCGCGATCGGCGACGGCATTGCCGGGCTGTCGTCGGTGGGGGCTCTGGCCGCGGCCGCGATCGCCGCGGTCTTCTCCGTGCGCAGCTATCGCGCCGATCAGCGCCGTGAGGAGCGTGAGCAGGCGGCCCTCATCTCCGCGTGGTGCGCGTCGCGCCGCAAGGACTCCGGGGCGGACCGACGTAGTGCGCGCGGGCTGATCGTACGGAATCTGGCGCCCGCGCCCGCATTCGAGGTGACGGTCGAGAGCTCTTACGCGCAGAAGGCCCGCGAGGATCCGGTCGCGCTGCGGCCCCTTCGCATTGCGGTGTTGCCGCCCGGCGAGTTCTACGTCGAAGAGCAGGAGCGCGGCTGGTCCTTCCCCGAGCTGGTGTCCGACCTTGCCGTGCCGCCGAAGCCCGTCATGAACAACCCCGGGTGGACGGTGACGGCGCTCGAGTTCACGGATGCGCAGGGCACGGTGTGGCGGCGCGACGGTCGCGGCCGCCTGGAGTCGCTCGGTCGCGCGTCCTGAGCGCGGACGTCGCGCCCCGCGGATCCGCCCGTACCACGGCGCCCGGCTCGCGCCCGGGAGCGGCCGGATATGCCCACGGCGAACACGGCTCCCGGTGTCGGTGGCGGTGACTACCGTGGAACCACGTCGCGAGTCATCGCGTCACCGAATGGCCCCAGTGCCCGGAGGAGTGTCATGTTCGAGAGGTTCACCGACCGTGCCCGTCGTGTGGTTGTGCTCGCCCAAGAAGAGGCGAAGATGCTCAACCACAACTACATCGGCACCGAGCACATTCTGCTCGGGCTGATCCACGAGGGCGAGGGCGTTGCCGCCAAGGCGCTCGAGTCGCTCGACATCTCGCTCGACGCCGTGCGCGAGCAGGTGCAGGACATCATCGGCCAGGGCCAGCAGCAGCCCACCGGCCACATCCCCTTCACGCCGCGCGCGAAGAAGGTGCTCGAGCTGTCCCTGCGCGAGGCGCTGCAGCTCGGCCACAACTACATCGGCACCGAGCACATCCTCCTCGGTCTCATCCGCGAGGGCGAGGGCGTCGCCGCGCAGGTGCTCGTCAAGCTCGGCGCCGACCTCAACAAGGTGCGCCAGCAGGTCATCCAGCTCCTCAGCGGCTACCAGGGCAAGGAGCCCGTCGGCGTCGCGCCCACGGGGCAGGAGCAGAGCGAGGGATCCGCGAAGGGCGGCTCGCAGGTCCTCGACCAGTTCGGCCGCAACCTCACGCAGGCCGCGCGCGACGCCAAGCTCGACCCCGTGATCGGGCGCGAGAAGGAGATCGAGCGGGTCATGCAGATCCTCTCCCGCCGCTCCAAGAACAACCCCGTCCTCATCGGCGAGCCCGGCGTCGGCAAGACCGCCGTCGTCGAGGGCCTCGCGCAGGCGATCGTCAAGGGCGACGTGCCCGAGACGCTCAAGGACAAGCAGGTCTACTCGCTCGACCTCGGCTCGCTCATCGCCGGATCCCGCTACCGCGGCGACTTCGAGGAGCGCCTGAAGAAGGTCACCAAGGAGATCCGGACGCGCGGCGACATCATCGTCTTCATCGACGAGATCCACACCCTCGTCGGCGCGGGCGCCGCCGAGGGCGCGATCGACGCCGCCAGCATCCTCAAGCCGCTCCTCGCGCGCGGCGAGCTGCAGACGATCGGCGCCACGACGCTCGACGAGTACCGCAAGCACTTCGAGAAGGACGCGGCCCTCGAGCGCCGCTTCCAGCCGATCCAGGTCAACGAGCCCTCGCTGCCGCACGCGATCAACATCCTCAAGGGCCTCCGCGACCACTACGAGGCGTTCCACAAGGTGCAGATCACGGACGGCGCGATCGTGTCGGCCGCGAACCTCGCCGACCGCTACATCCAGGACCGCTTCCTGCCCGACAAGGCCATCGACCTGATCGATGAGGCCGGCGCCCGCCTGCGCCTGTCGATCCTCTCGAGCCCGCCCGAGCTGCGCGAGTTCGACGAGAAGATCGCCAAGGTCCGCGAGCAGAAGGAGATTGCCTCCGAGGAGCAGGACTTCGAGAAGGCCGCCGCGCTCCGCGACGAGGAGAAGGCGCTCCTGGGCGAGCGCCTCCGCCTCGAGAAGCAGTGGCGCTCGGGCGAGGTCGAGGCGAAGGCCGTCGTCGACGAGGGCCTGATCGCCGAGGTCCTCGCGCAGGCCACCGGCATCCCCGTATTCAAGCTCACGGAGGAGGAGACGAGCCGCCTCGTCTTCATGGAGAAGGCGCTGCACGAGCGCGTCATCGGTCAGGAGGAGGCCATCGCGGCCCTCTCCAAGACGATCCGCCGCCAGCGCGCCGGTCTGAAGGATCCGAAGCGCCCCTCGGGGTCGTTCATCTTCGCCGGCCCCACCGGCGTCGGAAAGACCGAGCTCGCCAAGGCCCTCGCCGAGTTCCTCTTCGACGACGAGGACGCCCTGATCTCCCTCGACATGTCGGAGTTCGGCGAGAAGCACACCGTCTCGCGCCTGTTCGGAGCCCCTCCCGGGTTCGTCGGGTTCGAGGAGGGCGGCCAGCTCACCGAGAAGGTGCGCCGCAAGCCGTTCTCCGTCGTCCTCTTCGACGAGATCGAGAAGGCCCACCCCGACATCTTCAACTCGCTGTTGCAGATCCTCGAGGAGGGTCGCCTGACCGACGGTCAGGGCCGCATCGTCGACTTCAAGAACACGGTCATCATCATGACGACCAACCTCGGATCCTCCGCGATCGCGGGCGGCCCCGTCGGGTTCCAGGTCGAGGGCAACCAGCAGACGACCTACGAGCGCATGAAGGGCAAGGTCGACGAAGAGCTCAAGCGGCACTTCAAGCCCGAGTTCCTCAACCGCGTGGACGACATCATCGTCTTCCCGCAGCTGACCAAGCCCGAGCTGCTGCAGATCGTCGACCTGTTCACGAAGCGCCTCGGCGAGCGCCTGCTCGACCGCGACATGTCGATCGAGCTGACGCAGGCCGCCAAGGAGCGCCTCATCGACATCGGGTTCGACCCGTCGCTCGGTGCCCGCCCGCTCCGCCGCGCCATGCAGCGCGAGATCGAGGATCGCCTCAGCGAGTCGATGCTCTCGGGCCAGCTCGAGTCGGGCCACCACATCAAGGTGGACGTCGAGGACAAGAAGTTCACCTTCCACAACGAGCCCCGCGGCGAGAAGCTCTCCGTCGGTGTGAACACCGGCGGCGACATCCCCGCCACCCCGGAGATCACCGCCTTCGGCGAGTAATCCCCGACCGAAATGCCCCACCGTGCGCGGTGGGGCATTTCGCGTGTCCGGGGCGGGCGCGCAGGTCACGGGTTGGTCACGGATCCGCGCCGGGGCGAGACGATCGCCGCTGTCGCGACACTCTCAGGGTGAGACACGAATGCTCACCCGACGACGGGCGGACCCATGACCCACGACACCGGCGACCAGGCGCTCCTCACGCGCGCCGCGCGCGGCGACGATGCGGCCTTCCGCGACCTGTTCCGCGCCTACGCCCGCCCCGTGTACTGGGTGGCGCACGGCCTCCTCGGCGACGCCGCCGACGCCGAGGACGTCGTCCAGGAGACCTTCGTCGTCGCGTGGCGGCGCCTGCGCGAGGTCGAGCTGAGGGGCCCCTCGGCCCTGCCGTGGCTCGCGACGATCTGCCGCAAGACGGCGGCGAACCGGATCCGCTCCCGCCGCACCGAGCGCGCCCACCTCGCCGGCGCCGCGGACGACCGCGAGCCCGACACCGTCGACGTCGCCGACCAGGTCATCGCGGCCGACCTCGCCGAGCGGATCGCCCGCGAGGTCGACGGGCTCGGCGAGACCGATCGGCGCATCTTCGCGCTGTGCGTCACGGCCGGCTACGCGTACGCCGCGGCCGCCGCAGAACTGGGGATCACGCAGGGGGCCGTGCGCAACCGGCTCTCGCGGATCCGCACGCGGCTGCGCGCCGCGACGAGAGAGGAATCGTGATGGACGACGTGACCCTGCCGCCGGTATCCGACGACCGGGTGCGGGCGATGGAGACGGCGACCTTTGACCGGATCCGCGCCACCCGCACCGCGCGCACGCGCCGGCGGCGATGGGCCGGCGCGGGCATCGCGGCCGCGGCCGTCGTCGTCGCCGCCGTCGCGATCGTCCCTCTCGTGTCCCCGCCCGCGGGCCAGAGCACCGCCGACGAGGCGATCGCGCCCGGGACCGGGTACGCGGGCGAGGCGGAGATGCTCGGCGACACGGAGGCGCTCCCGGGTGAGGGGCTCGCGACGGACGCGGATGGGGCGACGGAGGAGGGCGCCGCGGTGGCCGAGCGCGAGATCATCCGCACCGCGTCGGCCACCGTCGTCGTGCTGGACGTCGCCCGCGCGGCGGACGACCTCGCGGACCTCGCCGCCGAGTACGACGGGTACGTCGAGTCGCTCGGGGTCTCGAGCGCGGATCCGGCGCTGCCGGAGCCGCAGCAGGACGCCAGCACGGGGTGGGCCTCGCTCCGGATCCCCGCGGCCTCGCTCGACGCCGCGCGCGCCGACCTCGCGGAGCTCGGCGAGGTGACGGCGACCTCCGTCTCGCAGGACGACGTCACGGACCAGGCGATCGACCTCGCGGCGCGGATCGAGGCGTCCGAGGCGTCCGTCGACCGGCTGACCGAGCTGATGGCGCAGGCCGAGAGCGTGTCCGATCTGCTCGACGCCGAGCGCGCGCTGGCGGAGCGCCAGGCCGAGCTCGAGGCCTACCGCGGGCAGCTGGAGCAGCTCGAGGGGCAGGTCGACATGGCGACCCTGTACGTCGACCTCGTGCGGGAGCAGCCGGCGGGATCCGCGGATCCGGGCGGCTTCACCGACGGCCTCCTCGCCGGCTGGAACGGCTTCGTTGGGTTCCTCAACGGGCTCGTGATCGCCGTGGGCTTCCTCGTCCCGTGGCTCGCGGCGGCGGCCGTCGTCGCCGCGGTCGTCTGGGCCGTCGTGCGGATCCGCCGCCGCGCGCGCCGCTGACCGACCGCGCGTCGCTCCGAGGCGGCGGCCAGGCAGGGGGAATACCCTGACGTCGATGACGAACTTCAGCGTGCGCCCCGCGCGAGCCGCCGACATGGAGGCCGTGCACCGCATGCTGCAGCCGTACGTGATGCGGCGGATTCTCCTCGGCAAGGACCTCGTCGTCCTCTACGAGGCGACGCAGGAGTTCCTCGTCGCCGTCGACGAGCGCGACGAGGTCATTGGCTGCGGCGCGCTGCACGTGATGTGGGAGGACCTCGGCGAGGTCCGCACCCTCCTCGTCGCCGACGGCTGGTTGCACCGCGGCGTCGGCCGCGCCATCGTCGAGGCGCTCGAGGTCAACGCGCGCGAGCTCGGGCTGACCCGCCTGTTCTGCCTCACCTTCGAGACGGCGTTCTTCGAGCGCCGCGGCTTCGCCGAGATCGGCGAGCAGGTCGTCTCGCCCGACGTGTACTCGCAGCTCGTGCGCAGCCCCGACGAGGGCATCGCCGAGTTCCTCGACCTCGCGCACGTCAAGCCCAACACATTGGGCAACACCCGCATGCTCAAGCGCCTCGCGTGACGATCGCGGCTTAGCATTTCGACGTGAGCGAGAACCCGCGGCCGCGCAGGCCCTCGAGAGCCGTGTACCGGCGCCGACGCCTCGTCGTCGGGGCGCTCGCGCTCGTCCTGCTCGCGGGCGTCGTCGTGGGGCTCGTGTTCGGGATCCGCTGGCTCGTCGCCGCGCAGCCGTGGCAGAACCTCCCGTTCCTCTCGTCCGACACGTCCGCCGTCGAGGAGGTGCCGGATCCGGTCCCGACGCTCCTGCCCACGGAGGAGGCCGAGCCCGCCGCGACCCCGTCCGCCGAGGACGAGCCCGAGGAGTGCGCGAACGGCGCGCTGCAGGTGTCCGCGGTCACGGACCAGGAGTCCTACGCCGCGGGCGAGAACCCGCAGATCTCGCTCGAGCTGACGAACGTCGGATCCGTCGACTGCGTCTTGAACGTCGGCACGAGCCAGCAGCGCTTCGAGATCGTCAGCGGGTCTGACACCTGGTGGCGCTCGACCGATTGCCAGAGCGGATCCGCGGACCAGTGGGTCACGCTCGCGGCCGGGCAGACCGTGTCGTCCACGTCGCCGATCACGTGGGACCGGACCCGCTCGGCGACCGACACGTGCGACGCGGAGGACCGGCCGGCCGCGGTCGGCGGCGGCGCGACCTACGCCCTGACCGTGCGCCTCGGAGAGGTCATGTCGCAGTCGACGAGCTTCCTCCTGTACTGACCGCGGTTTCGTGCGCGGGCGGGGGCACCGCGTACCCTGGAGCCATGGCCTCCCCGCGCAAGAAGTCCGTGGCCGCCGACCCGAAGCAGTTCCGTTCCGAGGCGCTCGCGCAGGCGCTCGAGAAGCAGGACATGGCGGCCGTCGCCCTCGCCCTCCGCAACGGCAACACGGTGGTGCCGCTTATCAAGCCCGGCCCCCGCGACAACCCGCTCGACGGCGGCGAGGTGTGGACGTACCGCGACCCGGCCTCGGGCGACGTCGCGCTGCTGCTGTTCAGCGACGCCCGCAACAAGCCGCAGAACCTGCCGCCCGGCGTCGGCGTGTACTCGCCGGCCTGGCTGCGCGCGTTCCTCACCGAGTACCGCGACACGATCACGACCGTCTTCCTCGACATCGCGGGCCCGCACGCCATGCAGGCCTCGCCCGCCGACCTCCTCGCCGCGCTCGAGGCGTGATGGCGGATCCCTGCCCCTGCGGATCCGCGAGCTACGCCGCGTGCTGCGGCCCGCTGCACGCCGGAAAGCGACACGCGGAGACGCCCGAGGAGCTCATGCGCGCGCGGTACTCCGCCTTCGCGACCGGCGATGTGTTCTTCCTCGCCCGCTCGTGGCACCCGCGCACGCGCCCCGCGGACCTGTCCGCCGATCCGAGCCTGTCGTGGACCGGCCTGACCGTGCACGGATCCGCCGTCGACGGCGAGGTGGGAACGGTCGACTTCACGGCGCGCTACGTCGACGCGGGCGGGCCCGGCGAGCTCCGCGAGCACTCGCGCTTCGCCCGCCGCGGCGGGCGCTGGGTCTACGTCGACGGCGATGTCGGCCAGGGCGCGGCGCACTCCTGATCGCCTCCTGCGCAGGGCCCGATCACGCGCCTCGCGGCGTTGTCCGCGTCCGCCCCGCGATGCACGCACCCGGGCCCGTGCTCGGTGCGGCTCCGCGAGGGAGACACGCTCGAGCGGCGCGCGGCCTCGTCAGGCGGGCTCGGGCGCGGGGCGCGGCGTGCGGATCCCCGCCCACGACACGAGGCCGCCGGCGGCGAGCAGCGCCGCTACGACCACGGCGGAGCGGTGGAAGCCGTCGAGGTCGAGCGAGCCGCCCACGATCGAGCCGATCGCCGCGACCGCGATGAGGCCCGCGACGCGGGAGATCGCGTTGTTGACGGCGCTCGCGATGCCGCTGCGCTCGGGCGCGATCGCGCCGAGCACGGTCGAGGTGAGTGGCGCGACCGTGAGCGACAGGCCGAGGCCGAACACGAGCATCGACGGCAGGACCTGCCCGGCGTAGTGGAAGTCGGGGGCGACGGTGAGCAGCAGCAGGGATCCGGCCGCCATGAGGAGCGGACCCGCCGTCATGAACGCGCGCGCGCCCCACTTCCCCGCGAGCGCCCCGGCGCGCGAGCTGAGGAGGATCATGAGGAGCGTGATGGGCAGGCTCGCGAGCCCCGCCGCGGTCGCCGTGAGCCCGGCGCCCTGCTGCAGGTAGATCGCGACGACGAAGCCGTTGAGCGCGAGGGCGGCGTAGACGAAGACCGTCGCGAGGTTGCCCGCCCAGAAGTTGCGGGCGCGGAAGAGGTCGAGCGGCAGGATCGGGTGCTGCGCGGAGCGCTGCCGCACGAGGAACAGTGCGAACAGCGCCGCACCGCCCGCGAGCGGCGCGATCGTCGCGGGGCTCGCCCACCCGAGCCGGGGCTGCTCGATGAGCGCGAACACGACGCCGCCGAGGCCCGCGACGCACAGCCCCGCGGCGAGGAGGTCGACCCGGGCGCCGGGCGCGCGCTCCGGATCGCGCAGCCCGCGGCACAGCCAGAGGGTTACGGCGATCGGGACGACGTTGAGGAGGAACGCCCATCGCCAGCTGGCGAGGTCGACGAGCGCGCCGCCGATGACGGGCCCCGCGACCATCGCGCCGGTGGTCATCGACGTCCACGTGCCGATCGCGCGCGCCTGCGCGGCGCCGGAGAAGGTGGAGGTGATCAGCGCGAGCGAGCTCGGCACGAGGAACGCGCCCGCGGCGCCCTGCAGGAGGCGGGCGGCGACGAGGAACGCCGGATCCGGGGCCGCCGCGATCGCGACCGACGCGACGCCGAAGCCCACGAGCCCGACCCGCAGCACGAGGGCGCGGCCGAACGCGTCGCTCACGGAACCGGCGACGAGCATGAGCGCGCCGAGGGTGATGAGATAGCCGTCGACGACCCACTGCTGCGTCGCCAGGCCGCCGCCGAGCTCGCGGTCGATCGCGGGGAGCGCGACGTTGACGATCGTGCCGTCGAGGAACGACACGAACGAGGCGAGGATCGCGATCCAGAGCACGCGGTTCGGGTGGGTCACGACACCCACGCTACGCCGGGCGTCCGACGTCGGCGGGCCCGGCGAGCGCCGATGTCGGTGGTCCGATCTAGCCTGGGATCATGGCCTCCAAGCGACCCCCGGCACCCGCGTTCGTCTGCTCCGAATGCGGGTGGACGACACCCAAGTGGGTGGGCCGCTGCGGCGAGTGTCAGCAGTGGGGCACGGTCGTCGAGCAGGGGCAGCGCCAGGGCGTGGCCGCGCGCGGGGTGCAGTCGCTCGCGCCGACTGCCGCGGCCCGCCCCATCACGCAGGTCGAGACCAGCGAGGCGCCGCGGCGGCCGAGCGGCGTCGGCGAGTTCGACCGCGTGCTCGGCGGCGGCATCGTGCCGGGCGCGGCCGTGCTCCTGTCGGGCGAGCCCGGGGTGGGCAAGTCGACCCTCCTGCTCGAGGTCGCCGCCCGCTCGGCGCGCGAGGGGCGGCGCGTCCTCTACGTCAGCGCGGAGGAGTCGGTCGCGCAGGTGCGGCTGCGGGCCGAGCGCACGGGCGCCCTGCACGACGAGTTGTTCCTCGCGAGCGAGGTCGACCTCGCGACCGTGCTCGGCCACATCGATGCGGTCCAGCCCGAGCTCGTCATCGTCGACTCCGTCCAGACCGTCGCCTCGAGCATGCAGGACGGCGCGGCGGGCATGCCCGGCCAGGTGCGCGAGGTCGCCTCTACGCTCATCCGCGTCGCGAAGGACCGGGGGCTGCCGATCATCCTCGTCGGCCACGTCACGAAGGACGGGCAGGTGGCCGGCCCGCGCGTGCTCGAGCACCTCGTCGACGTCGTGTGCCACTTCGAGGGCGACCGGCAGACGGCGCTCCGGTTCGTGCGCGCGCTGAAGAACCGCTTCGGCCCGACCGACGAGGTCGGCTGCTTCGAGATGGCGGGGGACGGGATCCAGGAGGTGCCGGATCCGTCGGGCCTGTTCCTCTCGCAGGGCGACCCGGAGCCCGGCACCTGCGTGGGCATCGCGCTCGAGGGCAAGCGCGCGCTGCCGGTCGAGGTGCAGGCGCTGACGATCCCGACGGGGGCGCCGAACCCGCGGCGGATCGTCCACGGCGTCGACTCGAGCCGCGTCGCGATGGTGCTCGCGGTGCTCGAGCGGCGCGCGGGCATCAAGACGAGCGACATGGACGTCTACGTCTCCACGGTCGGCGGGGTCACCTTCACCGAGCCCGCCGCCGACCTCGCGATCGCGATCGCCGTCGCGGGGTCGCTGCGCCAGTGGGCCGTCCCGCGCGACATCGCGGCCGCCGGCGAGCTGTCGCTCGCGGGCGAGGTGCGGCCCGTCACGCAGGCGAGCCAGCGCCGCGCCGAGGCCACCCGCCTCGGCTACGCGCGGGTGATCGACGACCGCTCGGGCAAGCTGCGCGCGGCGCTGGAAGACGTGCGCGCCCACCGCGCGCCGGCGCTGGAGGACGTGCCGGCGTTCTGAGCGGGCCGCGTCGCCGGGCCGGGGCGCTACCCGCGGATCCGGTCCGCCGTGCCGCGGAGCGTCTCGGCCGAGGCGCGGAAGAGCTCGAGCTCGCCCGCCGACATCTCGGTCTCGGCGATCGGCGTCGCCCCGCCGCGGCCCACGACGCACGGCACGGACATCGCCACGCCGTCGATGCCCTGCACGGATCCGAGCACGGTCGACACGGGCAGGATCGCGTTCTCGTCGCGGAGGACCGCCTCGGCGATACGCGTCGCCGAGAGCCCGATCGCGTAGTTCGTGGCGCCCTTGCCCTCGATGATCCGGTAGGCCGCCGTGCGCACCTCGTGCGCGAGGCCGTCGAGCTCCTCGGCGGAGAACACGCGCCGGCCGTCGCGGGTCCACTCGAGGAGCGGAACGGGCCCGATGCGGGCGGTGGACCAGAGCGGGAACTCCGTGTCGCCGTGCTCGCCCGCGATGTAGGCGTGCACCGAGGTCGTCGCGACCCCCGCGCGCTCCGCGAGCAGCCACCGCAGGCGCGAGGTGTCGAGCACGCACCCGGACGCGAACATGCGGGCCGGATCCGCGCCGGTCTGCTCGACCGCGAGCGTCGTCAGCACATCGCAGGGGTTCGTCACGATGATGACGATCGCCTCGGGGGAGGCCTCGACGAGCTCGGGGATCATCGTCTGGAAGATCCGCGCGTTCGTCTCGATGAGTTCGAGGCGCGTCTGGCCGGGCTTCTGCGCGGCGCCGGCGGTGACGATGATGACGTGCGAGCCGGCCGTGTCGGCGATGTCGCTCGTGCCGATCACCGCGCTCGACCCCGTGAACATCGCGCCGTGCGCGAGGTCGAGGGCCTCCGCGGTCACGCGCGCCGCGTTGATGTCGTACAGCACGACGTTGCGCGCGGCGCCGCGGATGAGGGTGGCGTACGCGGTCGCGGACCCCACCGCCCCCGCGCCGACGATGGTCACTTTCGCGTTCGCGATGGCGGTCATGCGCTCATCCTGACAGCGCGCGGCGCCCCGCGAAAGGCGGCGCGCGTCATCGGAGCACGCGGATCCGCTCGCTGCGTACCTCGGCCCGGGTCACCTCGAGCACGGGCGCGTCCGCGCGCGGGCGGACCCGCGGATCCACGTGCACGCGGGTGAAGGGGTCCCACGCGAACGCGCGCGCCTCGAGGCCGTGCCGGGCGATCGCCGCGCGGTGCGGCGCGAGGTCGACCTCGAGCGGCCTGCCCGACCAGAACTGGTCGGCGAGGAGGGCGCCGCCGGCCGTCAGGCGGATCGCGTCGCCCGTCCACTCGAGCCGGAGGAGCGCGCGGTCCGCGCCGTCGAACACGTCGTCGGGGATCTCCAGGCGCGCGGGGACGAGCGCCTCGAAGTCCTCGTCGGTGGGCGCGGACAGCCGCCCGGCGCTGCCGCCCGCGCGCACCGGCGCGGTGACGGGCGAAAATCGCGGGGTCGCGATCGGCGTCACCGCGCGCGGATCCGCCGCGATCGCGTGCCGGGCCAGGACGGAAGAGCCGCCCGGCTCCGCGGGCAGGTCGCCGAGCGGCGGCCACGCGAGAAGGGTCGCGTCGGCCGCGGGGGCGACGACGTGCAGCCCGCCGTCGAACCACGCGGATCCCTCCCACAGGATCGCGGTGTCGCGACCGGCGACCTCGCCGCGCCAGAGCGCGGCGGCGCTCGCCGGGTCGAGGACGACGAACGTCGTCTCGCCGATCCCCACCTCGCACCCCGGGCCGGGTTCCGTGTCCGGGGTGAGGACGACCGCGCCATCCGCGCCCCGGTCACGGACGGCGGCGCCGCGGACGCGCCGGGCGTCGGTCGCGTCGACGTGGAGCTCGACGGGCACGCCCGCCGTGGCGCCGAGGAAGACGACGGGGCCGTCCGGCCCCGCCACCTCCGTGAGGGCCTGCGCCGTCGCCGACAGGCGGATCCCGCCGATGAGGCGCCGCACGGGCCACCACGCCGTCGCGCCCGCGGGGAGGTCCACGGGCCGGGACGGGAGCGTTACGGCGCCGCCTGCGAGCTCGACGCGCACCTGCGCGCCCGGCACACCCAGGAGCGGCTCGGCGGCCGGCTGGTGGTTTCCGAGGAACAGCCAGCCGCCGCGGTCGTCGCCGCGCAGCGCGGCGCGGATCCGCGGATCCGCGGGGATCACCGCCGGCAGCGGCGCGAGGTCGGCGCCATACTGCGCGAGGGCGAGGTGCTGCGCGCGCAGGGCGTGGAAGTGCGGCCGGAGCTGGCCCTCGGACCCGATGGGGGCGAAGAAGTCGTAGTCGGTCACGGGCACGTCGTTGGGGTAACCGGTCGCCTGCGACTCCTGCGTCGTGGTGCGCCCGATCGGGTGCCGGCCGCCGTGAAACATGTAGAAGCCCTGCCAGGCGGATCCGCTCCCCAGCTTCGCGAGGGCGAGCGCGGCGACGTCCTCCGGATCCACGAGGGGGCGCCGGTGGTACGCGACGGTCATGCCGCCGCCCAGCTCGCACGTCGCGAAGGGCCAGGGATGCGGCTCGGGCCCGGCGGCGGAACCGTGCGCCGCCGCGGCGCCGAGCCCCGCGCGCACGTCGGCGCCGACCGTGAGGTCGTCGCGGATCGCGCTGAAGGCGAAGTGCGTGCGGCCGAAGGCGGGCCAGCCGGTCTCCGCCTCCTCCCAGAACCCGTCGGAGTAGCCGGCGTACACCGGCAGCACGGCGCGCGCCGGCAGCTGCGCCCCGCCCCACCCGGTCGCCGTCCAGAGCGGGGCGGCGATGCCCGCCTCCTCCGCCATCCGGCGGAGCGTCGCGAGGTGGCCCGGCTGGTCGTAGAGCTCGTTGTCGACCTGCACGCCGACGATCGGGTCGCCCCACGCGAGGCCCCGGAGCTCGCCCGCGAGCGCCGCGAACCAGCCGCGCACGAGCTCGAGATAGGCGGGGTCGTTCGTGCGGTGGGCGACCGGCAGCGCCTGCACCCAATCCGGGAAGCCGCCGTTGCGGGTCTCGCCGTGCGCCCACGGGCCGACGCGGAGGACGACGTCGAGGCCCACCTCGCGCGCCGTGTCGACGAAGCGCCGGAGGTCCCGCGGCCCGTCGAAGCGCACCTCGCCGCGCACCTGCTCGTGGAGGATCCACAGCGCGTAGGTCGCGACGACGCTCACGCCGCCCGCGCGCATCTTCGCGAGCTCCGCGCGCCAGTTCTCCGGCCGGTCGCGGCTGAAGTGGTACTCGCCCATGACAGGGAACCACGGCCGCCCGTCGCGCTCGAGGTGCGTCTGCCGGACGGCGATCCCCGCCCCGCCCATGTCGAGCGGGGCGGGCGCGGCGTCGGCGGCGCGGGGTGGGCGAATGCACAGGGGAGCGGATCCACTCATTACGCCGACGCTACGGGGCGCGGGGCGCGCCGGCGCGAGGGATCCGCGGATCGTCCAGGCCGCGCGGCGTTCCGGCCAGGTCAGCCCTTGCGCTCGGCGCGGTACGCGCTGGGGCTCACCCCGTGCGCGCGGGCGAACTGCCGCGAGAAGTAGAACGGGTCGTCGCGGCCGACCCGCCGCGCGACCTCGGCCACGGGCAGGTCGGTCGTGTCGAGCAGGGTCCGGGCGTGCGCCATCTTGAGCGCGTTGTGGTGGGCGGTGATGCCGCCGCCGGTCGCCTCCCGGAACTGGGCGGACAGGTGCGAGGGCGAGACGCCGACGAGGCTCGCGAGCTCGGCGACGCGCACGGATCCGTCCACCCGCTCCTCGAGGTAGCGCAGCGCCCGCTCCACGGGCGTCCCCTCGCGGGGGAGGGCGCCGTCGGCCGCGAGGAGCGCGAACAGGTGCCAGGCGGCGCCGGCGGCGGCCGCGAGGTGCGGCGCCGTCACGCCGGCCTGCAGGGCGCCAACGGCCTCGTCGATGAGCGCGGTGGCGCGCTCGGCCCGCGAGAGCGGGAGCACCCGGCGGCCGGGCCGCGTGCCCGTCGCCTCGGTGAGCTCCACGAGGTCCGACCCGCGCGCGTGACACCACCAGATCGTCCAGGGGTCGGTCTCGTCCGCCCCGTAGGCGTGCGGCACGCCGCCCGGCAGGACGACGGCGGACCCGCGCCCCACCCGCGTGCGCACGCCCGCCTCCTCGACCCACCCCGAGCCCGCGGCGCACACGATGACAATGGCCTCGGCCGCCCCGCGCGGCCGCCGCCTGACGTGGCCCGCGGCCCGCGGGAACACCCCGGCGTCGGTCACGACGAGGCGCCGCGTGACGGGGCGCTCGAGCGCCGCCGCCACGAGCGGCCGGGGCAGCACGCAGAGCCGCTGGCGGTGGAACCCGTCGACGCGCGTCATGCGCCCATCGTCGCACGCGGATCCGTCGAATCGTCCAGGCGTCAGCGCGCTTCGCCCATGGATCCGCCCCCGCACCGGCCCGTAGCGTCGCCCCCGTGAGCACGACGACACCGCCCCCGAGCGCCATCCACCTCCCCGAAGCCCCGGCCGACCAGGCCGCGATCCTGTCCGCGGGCGGCGTCGCCTGCTGGACCGAGCCGGTCGAGATCGACACGTACGAGCCGGGGGAGCCGGATCCGTACCCCCTGTTCCTGGACCGCCGCGTGTACCAGGGCTCGAGCGGGCGGGTGTACCCGCTGCCGATGATCGACTCCGTGGCGCACGAGAAGCGCCCGCGCGCGTGGGAGGCGATCCACCTCGAGAACGCGTACGTGCGCCTCATGCTCCTGCCGGAGATCGGCGGGCGCATCCACATCGGCTACGACAAGGTCGCCGGCTACGACTTCCTCTACCGCAACAACGTCATCAAGCCGGCCCTCGTCGGCCTCGCGGGCCCGTGGATCTCGGGCGGCATCGAGTTCAACTGGCCGCAGCACCACCGGCCCGGCACCTTCCTCCCCGTCCAGACGCGCATCGAGCGCGAGCCCGGCGGTTCCGTCGTCGTGTGGCACAGCGACCTGG
Source organism: Microbacterium sp. ZXX196 (assembly GCF_009709595.1). NCBI lineage: Bacteria > Bacillati > Actinomycetota > Actinomycetes > Micrococcales > Microbacteriaceae > Microbacterium > Microbacterium sp. ZXX196. The sequence goes on along the minus strand of NZ_WMEE01000019.1, from coordinate 1,468 downwards.
ATCCGCTCCAGCGCCTGCACGGGACGCACGGGGTGCGGCTTGAGCCCGGGTCGTCCGCCGTCGAGGTCGAGGCGATCCTGCACAACCGCACCTCCCAGCCGCAGACCTTCCTGTGGTGGGCGAACGTCGCGGCCCGTTCGCACGAGAACTACCAGTCGTTCTTCCCCGACGACGTCGCCTTCGTCGCGGACCACGCGCGCCGGGCGATCACGGCGTTCCCCCGCGCCGACCGCCCGTACTACGGCGTCGACTACCCCGCCCTCGCCGCCGAGCGCCCGGGGGCCGACCGCATCGACATCTACAGCAACATCCCGGTGCCCACGTCGTACATGATCACCGACACCGACGGCGGCTTCTTCGGCGGCTACGACCACGACCGCGACGCCGGGTTCGTGCACGTCGCCGACCCCGCCATCTCGCCGGGGAAGAAGCAGTGGACGTGGGGCGACGGCGCGATTGGGCGGGCGTGGGACGCGCAGCTGACCGACACCGACGGCCCGTACGTCGAGCTCATGGCGGGCGTGTACACCGACAACCAGCCGGACTTCGCGTGGTTGCTGCCGGGCGAGACGAAGCGCTTCACGCAGGCCTGGATTCCGCTGCACGGCACCGGGCCCGCGCGCGAGGCGACGCGCGACGCGGCGATCGCCGTCGCGGCCGAGGGAGGCGGCACGGGGATCCGGATCCTCGCCGCGCGCCGGTTCGAGGGCGCCTCGATCGAGGCGCTCCGGGCGGGCGAGGTCATCGCCTCGTGGCGCGCGGACCTCTCGCCCGACCGGGCGTTCGCGACGGGCGTCGACGGCGGCGAGGAGGGGCTCGAGGTTCGGGTCAGCCACGGCGGCCGGGTGCTCGGGCGCTGGGCCGAGCGGCGCGCGGATCCGCCGGAGCCCTGGGTCGCGACGGCGCCGCCCGAGCCGGGCGAGATCGCCGGGGGCGACGAGCTCGTCGTCACGGCGACGCACCTCGAGCAGTACCGGCACCCGAGCCGCTCGCCCGAGCGGTACCTCGAGGAGGCGCTCGCGCGGGATCCGGGGGATCAGCGCGCGGCCACGGCGCTCGCGTGGCGGCGGCTCGCGCGGGGCGAGGACGACGCGGCGCGGGCGCTCGTCGACGCGGCGCTCGCGCGGCAGACGCGCCGCAACCTCAACCCGCGCGACGGGGAGGCGTCCTACCTCTCGGGCCTGATCGCCGAGCGTCAGGGCGACGCCCCGCGCGCCGACCGCTCCTACGCGAAGGCCGCCTGGAACGCGGCGTGGGCGGGCCCGGCCTCGCTCGCGCGCGCCCGGCTCGCGCTGCGGGGCGGCCGCGCCGACGACGCAGCTCGCCTGGCCGAGGCCGCGGGCGCGATCCCCGAGGCGGCACGGATCCTGTTGCTCGCCCGCGGCGCGGGCCCCGACGGCATGAACATCAACGACGGCGTCGGATCCACCCACCTCGGGCCCCTCGCCGCCGCCGTCGTCTCGCACGG
>NZ_WMEE01000190.1:0-271 GCF_009709595.1 Microbacterium sp. ZXX196 | reverse complement strand
GAATTCACCAACTTGGGAGAATGCAATTGAAGGCCAAATAAACTTACGGGATGCAGTTCGGGGAACGATTTCACATAAAAGTGAAAACGGAAAAGAATATCGTTTAAATAGTAAAACAGCAGTATTAATTGTGCGTCCAAGAGGATGGCATTTAGAAGAAAAACATATGCAAGTTGACGGGAAGAATATGTCTGGTAGCTTAGTAGATTTTGGACTTTATTTTTTCCATAATGCGAAAGCTCTTTTAGCAAAAGGAAGCGGTCCATACTTT
>NZ_WMEE01000189.1:0-271 GCF_009709595.1 Microbacterium sp. ZXX196 | reverse complement strand
CTGGGTTGCAAGTATACTCCCTCTGGGTGTGGAAGCTTGCGAGCAAGGCCATTCAAGATCTGGTGGAACGCATCTCTTGGTTGGGCTGGCTGTGGAAACAACATGGCCTGCTTCATTGATGGATTTGCAAGCAAACTTTGCTTTCTTAAAATATCGTCGATTGGCATCGATGTGAGGATGGTGTCTAACTTTGGAACATCCTTCTCCTCAACAAACACGCCAATTTCCTCCCAAGGGATTGCATCGGCAAATGGTAGCACAATGTCGTCAG
>NZ_WMEE01000188.1:0-271 GCF_009709595.1 Microbacterium sp. ZXX196 | reverse complement strand
CAGTAGCTAGACTGGAAGCCATCAGGTTATTTCTTGCATATGCAGCAAACAAGAATTTCATTGTGTATCAAATGGATGTCAAGAGTGCATTCCTGAATGGTGTCATATCAGAAGAAGTGTTTGTTGAGCAACCACCTGGTTTTGAAGATAAACTAGCACTGGACAAGGTATTCAGACTCAACAAAGCACTATATGGGCTGAAGCAAGCTCCAAGAGCCTGGTATGACACACTTTCAGAATTCTTAGTAAACAATGGATTCAGCAAAGGAAT
>NZ_WMEE01000187.1:0-271 GCF_009709595.1 Microbacterium sp. ZXX196 | reverse complement strand
GCGAAAAAGGTTGGAAATTATCGAACATTGCTCATATAGCCCATAGCTTTATGCTATAATGTATGTGATTTTAGGGGGAATGATACCATATGAATGAAAGGCCGAAGTGGAAAAACTATCTCCATGGTTTCCTAAGCTTCTTTACCAATAAAAAAACCGTCAAAAGAGCTCGAATCACTTACGAAGTCTCTTGGAATATTATTCTGATATTCATTATCTTATTAATTGTCGGCGGTGCTTTTGCTGGAGGAATCGGCGCAGGCTATTTTGC
>NZ_WMEE01000186.1:0-271 GCF_009709595.1 Microbacterium sp. ZXX196 | reverse complement strand
GGGACAGCGTGAGCACGCTCCCGGACGGCAGCTGGTCGATGCAGCCGCGTACCGCGCGGCGGGCGATGTCGTCGTCGGCGATACAGTGCGGGATGGAGAACAGCAGCACGCCGACCGGACGGGAGAGATCCAGCAGCTCGGCCGTCTCCGGAGCGCGGAGTACCGCGTCGGGGTCGGTGATGTCGGCCTGGATGACGGTGGTCGAGGCGTCCCGGGCGAGCAGGGCGCGGCCGTGGGCCAGCACGATGGGGTCGTTGTCCACGTAGACCAC
>NZ_WMEE01000185.1:0-272 GCF_009709595.1 Microbacterium sp. ZXX196 | reverse complement strand
GCTACTTCACCAACATGGAGCTCTTAACATCCAAAGTCATAAGGAACCAAACCTTGCAGCTCTGGGCCGTTGAGCCTGTTGTTGTTCTCAAAGCTTCGAAGAGGGAAGGTTGAGAAGGGACCGTCAACAGGAATAGTTCCACAGAGGTCATTGTTAGACAAGTCAATGACTTTCAGGTTGGATAGTTTGGCCAGCTCCCTTGGAATTGATCCAGCAAGCTTGTTATTGTTCAACCGCATGAATCTCAGCGAGCCGAGCTTGGAAAGCGACTT
>NZ_WMEE01000184.1:0-272 GCF_009709595.1 Microbacterium sp. ZXX196 | reverse complement strand
CAGCCATAGAGTTGCTCAAGTCGCGAGAGCTTGTGGATGAAATAACACGATGTGATATGATGAGGAGGAAATAAACATGAGTATTTTTAAACGTTTGCGTGACATGACAGTAGCTTCGGTGACTCACGCTTTGGATTCCATGGAAGATCCGGTAGTGATGCTGAATCAATACATGCGAGATATGGAAGTGGAAATCGGACAAGTCGAAGTGGCTGTCGCCCGTCAGGTAGCACTGGAAAAGAAATTCCGCCAACAACTGGATGAAGCGAACA
>NZ_WMEE01000183.1:0-272 GCF_009709595.1 Microbacterium sp. ZXX196 | reverse complement strand
CAAACCTCTGGTGTATCTGTTGTGCCGCCAGGCGCACCGCAGAGTAGCTAAGTTTGGTAAGGATAAGCACTGAAGGCATATAAGTGCGAAACCTGCCTCAAGATGAGACATCTTTTAAGGGTCGTGGGAGATGACCACGTTGATAGGCTACAGGTGTAAAGTTGGTAACAGCATAGCCGAGTAGTACTAATTACCCGTAGATTTATAGCCTAATGGGTTATGTTAAAAAAGCCTTATAAGTGCGAGCAAGGTTTTGTCTTTGTGATGAAAAT
>NZ_WMEE01000182.1:0-272 GCF_009709595.1 Microbacterium sp. ZXX196 | reverse complement strand
TGTTGAATTACAAACATTAGAGAGAAAAGTTTTTGTAGATACAGTTAAATCCGGAAATTTCAAATTGGCTTTATATAGTACCGGGGCTGATTATGATGATGCAAGTAACCTAATGGGACAATATACAACAGGTGATGTATACAATTATAGTAAAATATCAATTCCGGAATATGATCAATTAGTTGCCAAAGCAGATGCTGAACTAGATCCCGAAAAACGTGCCCAATATATGATTGATGCAGAAAAAGTTCTAATTGATGAAATGGCGATTG
>NZ_WMEE01000018.1:0-38559 GCF_009709595.1 Microbacterium sp. ZXX196 | reverse complement strand
CTTGTGGCTCCGACCGGCGTCGATCCGGTGACCTTTCGATTTTCAGTCGTAAGGATTGGGGCATGCGTGGTCCCTGGTGGGTCATGATTGGTGTAGCTTGATTCAAACAAGCCCACACCGAACCATAGGAGCCAAAACTAATGGCTACACCAATGGCTACACCCAGGAGAAGACCCGTGAACCACGCCCACCCGCGCAGGAGAAGACCCACGCCCGACGACGGAGACGGGGAGGACCACCAACAGCGCACACGGGAATGACGGCCATGACGCGAGGCAAAGGCGAAGGATCCATCTACAAGGCGAGCGACGGGCTCTGGACGGTAGCAGTCGAGCTGCCCCGGTACGACCCGACGAAACGCCGGCGCAAGGTGATCCGATCGAAGGACAAACGCACCGCGATCGCGAAGTTGCGGAAGCTCCAGAGCGAGCTCGAAGCAACCGGCGACCTGCAAACCGCGGGCATCACCGTCGAGGGGTGGTTCACGTACTGGCTCGCGAACATCGCGGCCAAGGAACTCCGCCCGAACACGCTGCGCGGGTACGCCTCGACAGCCAAGAACCACATCGTCCCCGGGCTTGGGGCTGGGAAGAAACTCGACAAGATCACGCCCCGCGACGTGCGAACAGTCCACGACCTCATCATCGGAGGCGGCGGGAAATCCACCTACGCGCTCAACGCGCACCGCATCATGTCGCGCGCCTTCAAGATCGCGCAACGCGAAGGCCACCTGTCACGCAACCCCGCCGAGCTGGTCGACGCCCCCCGCGCTGACGTCATCGACCTCGACGTGCTCACACTCGACGAGTCCCTGCGTCTCCTCGAGGTATGCGCTAAACGCCCCGACGGTGCTCGCTGGGCAACATCGCTACTCACGGCCGCGCGCCGCGGCGAAGTGATCGGCCTCGAGCTCGACCGTGTCGGGAGCATCCTGGACCTGTCGTGGCAGATGCAACGCCTCAAGAAAGACGAAGACGGGGGCGTCACAGTGCCTCGCGGGTTCGAGTACCGGCACGTCACGGGCGGCCTGTACTGGACCCGACCGAAGTCGAAGGCAGGATGGCGCACGTTCCCGCTCGTCGAGCCGCTGAAAACGATCCTCGAGCGGCAGGCAGCCGAGCCTGACCACCCCAAGGGCCTGATGTTCTCCGAGAAGGGCCGCCCTCGAGACCCGGACCAAGACACCGCCGCATGGGGGGCGCTCCTCCGGGAGACGTTCGGGCAAGAACGCTACGTCCGACTCCACGATCTGCGCCACACTGCCGTCGACCTGCTCTACCTCGCCGGCGTCCCAGAAGACCTCATCATCGAGATCGTGGGCCATTCCACACGGGCCATGTCACGCGCCTACAAGTCGCGTGGGAACCAGGCCCGTCTGACAGACGCCCTCGAGCGGTTCAGCGCCCTGCTCACTCCGCCAGGTACGCCCGCAGGATCCGCCGCGTCACTCCCAGCTCTTGAATGAGCCGCCCCTCGTCGGGGCACCACCTGTGCAGGTCGGCCAGTTCGTCCGGGTCAATGAGATTCCGGGCCGCGAACTGGTCGGCCTGCTTTTCGTGTTTGGGGCGATCGTCGGCATGCCCCAGGGCCGCGTGGCCGACCCCGTGGGCGAGCGCGACCCGCTGCGACGCGTGCCGCAGACCTGAACGGAGGACGAGCGTGTGGTGGTCGGGAAGCCACAGCTCGTGCACGCTACGTAGGGGACGGATCAGCACGGCGATGCCGAGAGCGTCGGCATGCTCCCACGGGTCGTAAGCGCTCCCTCTACGGAAGCTCGGGCTCGGGCTTCTCCAGATCGGTGTCATACGTGGCCGCCTTGCGCGGCTGTCCCTCCAGCTCATCGACGAGCATCTCGGCCGCCTTCTGCTGGCGGTGTTCGTCGAGACTAGGAGGAGTCGCCGACATTCCAACATGCTCGGCGATGAGCTTGTCGATGCCACCGAAGTCCTTCAACGCTTCGTCCGCCATCTCCGCGGCGGTGACCCCTACAACCGCAGCGATCCGCTTGAGCTCGGAGACGGTGATCTCATTCGTTCCGGCCTCGCGGCGCTGGTAGTTCGAGAGCGGGACCCCTGAGGCTTCAGCAGCTTGGGCTTGCGATATCCCGCGCTTGATGCGCTTCGACCGCACGACAGCGCCTAGCTTCGCGTCGAACTCGCTTGTTTTCTTCGGTGGGCGTCCCATGCTTCCAGTCTAGACGCGTCCTGGTTCATACATGAGCCAGAATTTTTCCTGATTGGCTTGCCTAGTTTAAAAATGAAGTGCTACGCTCCAAACATGACGCAGAGAAGAGGCCCCCGGGAGGCCAACTCCCAGACTCTCCACAAGGCCACCGGCCGTCGTGAGGTTCCCGTGCAGACGCACACCCGTGAGGGTGACGTGTCGGTGCGCGAGCTTCTGACGGCCGGTGGCCTTCGTGGTTTCACGCCGAAGGAGCTCCTCGCATGAGCGCGCTCATTCCGATTCGCGAGCATGGAGGTGACGGCGTGAGCGACATCAAGCTCGACAAGCTGGCGTACTCGCTGGACAACTTCGCGGCCGCCGTGGACCTGTCGAAGGAGAAGGTCCGGCAGCACATCGAGCGGGGCGAGTTGGTCCCGTCTTACGTGGATCACAAGCCGCTGATCATGCGTGAAGAGGGCGAGCGCTGGCTCCGTTCGCGCCCCTCGGAAAGACCTGAACGGTCGATCGCGCCGTAGCGGGCCGCCCGCCGCACGGGGCGTGATCCGTGTCCCGCGTCCCCCGTTTCGACGGGGGCGTGGACGAGCGATGCCGAAATCGGGTCGCACAACTACACATCAGCGCCGGATTGTGATGCCGCCCGAGGCCCACTTATGGAGGTGCTGAGTCGATATAGAACACCCGATTGACGGGCCTGCGCTGGTGGGATGCGCGGCTGTTGGGGTGTGGAGAGAACCAGGCAGTGCCGATGACCCCGTTCGCGGGATAAGGGCGCTGGACCGTGACCAGTCCGGGCATGACTGGCGGAGCGCATGAGTGGTCGGTGGCTGTTGCCGTGCCGTGGTTCGAGCCCACGGGTGCGCACTTGGAGACGACGAGGAGAGGTGCACGAGTGAGTGATGTGGACGAGTTGCGGTCGAAGTTGGCGCATGCCCGGGAACGCCTGGAAGCCGCTGAGGAGGCCATGCGCGTCGCGGATCGGCGCGAAGAGGACGCCCGGGCGCTCGGCGGCGGCATCCCGGGGTTCGGCGGGTCTGGTAATCAGCGTGCCGCACAGCAGGTGAGGTCGGCGCTCGATTCGTCGTACAGGGCATGGAAGGAAGCCACGGAGCGGATCGAGAAGTGGGCGTACAGGGTGAAGCGCCTTGAAGCCCGTGTCGCTGAGGCGGAGCGTGTTCGGTTCACTGCTGCCGACCTCAAGGGTGCGCGGTTCGTGAAGACATTCGTCTGGCACCGGGTGGTGCGCGTGAATGCAAAGTCGGTGTCGGTCGAATCGGGTTACTCGTGGACGGATCGCCTCGCGATCGAGCGGATCACAGATTTCAAGTAGCAGTACCGCCCCCGCGTCGTTGTCGGGAGTGTGCGCGTTCGATTCGCGCCGGGGGCACGAGGGGGTTGGGCACCATTCCGGACAGCATCGGCGACCGCCGAGCCCGACCCCCGCCTACTGAGAGGAGCACGTCATGGAAGAGGGAACGTTCACTGGTGCGGGTGTGGATGGGATGAGTCTCGCCCCGAAGCCCGCGTCGGAACACATCGCGCACACGATCGTCCCGGCGACGAGGCGGGAGCGGTTCACGGTCTGGTTGGGGCCGGCGACGATCCTCCTCCCCGCGATCGCTGGGGTGCTGATCGTGATCTTCACGGGCGGGGAGGGCTGATGGATGAGTGCTACTTCTGCGGGTGGGAATCGGACACCGTGTGGCGTAATGCGCACGGTGTCCTCTCGTGTGCGGGGTGTGAGGAAGACCTTGCCCGCGAACGTGAAGCGTAAGTGGCCCGCGGTCCTCGCCGTGGGCTTATCCATCCCGGTCGGCATGGCTGCCGCGTCACCGGGTGTCAATTCGGGCGAGCTCCTCGTGGTCGGGGTGCTCGCCCTCTACGTATGGGGAGTGTCGCGATGACGGACTACGACTCCGCCGCGGAAACAGTGATCGCACGAGCAACTGACCTGAGAGCTGAACTCCAAGCGCTCCACATCGCTGCTGGTGTGATCGGGATGCGGCTCCAAGACGAGCACGCGGCGTCGCTGATTCAGCGGGTCGCGACGACCGCCGACACGGCGGGGAAGTTCATGGCCGCGGTGACGGATCTCGTGAACGCCCAGGCGGTGCGCCCCGGTGCCCCCGATGGTGGTGCGTCGTGACGTACACCGTCGTGGACGTGACGCCGGACACGGAGGAGTGGCTGCGGGAACGGCAGTCGTCGGTGGGGGCGTCGGAGGTCGCGGCAGTCATGGGCCTGGATCCGTGGCAGACCCCGCTGGACGTGTACAAGTCGAAGCAGGGCGTCGGGCATGACATCGATCCTCTGCTGGCGTGGCTGGGGCACAAGGACGAGCCGACGATCTCGGAGTGGATCGACCGGTTCTCTGGGCTCGGGTTGACGCTCACCGACGGGTTCATGGCGCGCTCGATCGAGCACCCGATGTTCCATGCGTCGTTCGATCGGTGGGCTGACGGCATCCCGGTGCAGTTGAAGACCGCTCACGAGTACACGTCGCACAAGTGGGACGAGGGCATTCCGACGCAGTACCGGGTGCAGGTGCAGGCGGAGATGCTCGTGTCGGGCGCTCCCCGGGCGTTGCTGGTGGTGCGGATTGGGGCGCGTGACTTTCGGGCGATCTGGGAGCCGCGTGATGACCGGTTCATTCGCGAGCACATGATTCCCGCGGTCGAGTCGTTCTGGCACGACAACGTGCAGGCGGGTGTCCCTCCGGTGCCGTCGACGCTCGCTGAGAACGCGGAGGTGTTCCCGACCGAGGCAGGCCGGGAGGTGGAGGCATCTGAGGTGGCGTTGGAGGCCGTCGACCGGCGCGCGGTGCTGCTGTCCGACATCAAGGAACAGAAGGCCGAAGCCGACGCCCTGCAGCTGGTGATCGCGAACTACATGGGCACCGCGGAGGCGCTCACGCACGAGGGCCGGAGGGTCCTCACCTACAAGACGCAGGCGGGACGGCAGTCGTTCGATGCGAAGGCGTTCCGGGAGGACCACCCGGATCTCGCCGCGGAGTACACGAAACAGGGCGCGGACTTCAAGGTAATGCGCTTAGTCAAAACGAAGGGAACGAAGTAGTGGGAATCAAGTGGGAAGAGCCGGAAGAGACTGCAAACTCGAAAATCGCTGGACGTACCAAGTGGCAGATGGTGATCGAAGAGTTGAAAACCCGCCCTGGCCAGTGGGCGCTGGTCGGGGAGGACGTAACCACAAGCACGGCAACCCTATTGAAAAAGTACGGCGCTGAAGCGACTGCCCGCGGGTCCAAGAGCGGCCGGGTTGCGCGTCTCTATGCCCGCTGGCCGGAAGGCGGCGCAGAGTGAGCGCGGACCTGTCGCAGGCCGCGGTCGCGGCGAAGTCGAATCCGACGATGAAGGACCTCGTGGAGGCGCAGCGGGGCGCGATTGAGCGTCAACTCGGCGGGGCGATGAACTCGGATGCGTTCGTGCGTGCCGTGCTGTCGGAGATCACGAAGCAGCCGAAGCTCATGTCGGCGGACCCGAAGACGGTCCTCGGCGGGGTGATGCTCGCCGCGCAACTCAAGTTGGAGATCGGGTCGGGGCTGGGGGAGTTCTACCTCACCCCTCGCAAGGACAAGGGCCGCGACGTGTGCCTGCCGATCATCGGCTACCAGGGGTTCGTGAAGCTCGTCCTCAGGTCCGAGATGGTGCTGAACGTGGAAGCGTTCCTCGTGCGTGAGGGGGACGACTTCTCCTACGGGGCGTCGTCGGACCGGGGCATGTTCTACGACTGGCAGCCGCGCGACTTCGACGAGGACCGCCCCTGGGTGGGTGTCGTCGCGTCGGCGCGCATGAAGGGCGGCGGCACCACGTGGGTGTACCTCACGAGAGCACAGGTCCTCGCCCGCCGGCCGTCCTATTGGGACAAGGGCACCCCGTGGCAGACCCACGAGGACGAGATGGCGAAGAAAACCGCTGTGCGCGCGCTGGCGAAGTTCCTCCCGAAGTCCACGGACCTGGGACGGGCCATCGAGGCTGACGAGAACAAAGCCTCGCAGGTCGCCGGGCTGGACGAGGTGCAGATCGCGCGCGTCGACGAGGAACCGGAAAGCCTGATCGTGCAGGAAGGGGAGCTGTCGTGAGCCCTCGCGTGGTCGTCCTCTCATCCCGTCGGCGGCCGTTCGCGGTGTCGTATGCCGTCGTCGTGAGTCCTGCGCGGATCGTGGCCCGGAACCTCACGTGGCAGGAAGCCATGAAGTTCGCCCAGGCAGTCCACCGCGCATTCCGGTGACCACGAACCGGGGCCGGTCCATCTAGCTCATGGACCGGCCCCTCACTCAAGACATTCCCTATCCAGGAGTAACGAAATGAGCAGTTCCAGTGTGCCCGCGCGGCGTCGTTCGCGCACCTCGGCGAGGAAGGCGGGGTCCGCGTTCGAGCGGGCTCAGGCCGATTGGCTCGCGTCCCGACTCGACGACGACCGTATCGACCGGCGTGTGAAGACCGGTGCGAAGGACCGCGGCGACATTGCCGGTGTGCGCCTGCATGGTCACCGGGTCGTCATCGAGTGCAAGTCGACGGCGACCCTTGCACTGCCCGCGTGGTTGCGGGAAGCGGAGGTCGAGCGTGGCAACGACGACGCCCTGATCGGTGTCGTCATGCACAAGAAACGCGGCACGGCGGACCCGGCCGAACAGTACGTGACGATGACCGCCGAGACGTTCGCGGTCCTGATCGAAGGTGGTGTCCGATGAGCGCGCAGCAGACGTTCGCGCTGTGCCTGGACTGCTGGGAGATGCATTACGGCATCCCGGACTCGAACGGGGTCTATTCCCGTGATTCGGGCAGCTCGAACCACTTCGATCATGCGGTGCATGTCTTCGGGGCGCCGAACGACTACAGCACCTCGTTCGAGAAGCCGATCCGGCAGGTGCTACTCGATCTACAGCGGGGCATTCCGATCAGCGATGGCCGCATGGAGATGTTCTCTCTGTGTTGTGCGCTGACGGCGATCCAGCCGAATAACGGGCGGGCAGTGCAGGGCGCTGATGTGCCGTTGGGGGCGGTCGACCTGTACGCGGATACGAAGCGGAGACGCGACGAGCGGGATGCACGGCAGGACCCCGACCCCGACCCCGAAGTTTCCTCGTCCGGTGCGCTGTTCGACCTGCTCGACATGGGGGATGCCGCATGACCCGGTACGCGCCGGACACGGCCCCGCGCCCGGTACCCACGCCGTGCAAGCGCGGCTGCTGCTGGGTTCCCTACGCGGGCATGTGCGCGAAGAACCGGGAGTGCGCGTGTCACCGGTAAGAGCGATCCCTGCCCGGGTGAGGGCACTGGTCGAGGGCCGGGCGGACGGTAAATGCGAGGGGTGCGGGCGAACCGCGCCCCTCGAGTTGCATCACCGCCGGTTCAGGTCACGGGGCGGGAAGCACACGGTGTCGAACCTCGTCGCGTTGTGCGGGTGGGGGAATCACACGGGGTGTCACGGGCGGGCGCATTCCGCTGACCCACCGGCGGGGTGGGCGATTTCGCAGTACGAGAAGCGCACGGATGAGCAGGTGCCGTTCGAGGCGAACGGTGTGCTCGTCCGGTTGACGACTGATGGGCGCCGGGTGGGTCCGGCGGTGTTCTAGGAGAAGCAATGGATATCAGCAGGCTGCAGGCGATGACCGATGAGGAGTTCAAGCGGTGCGTGTCGCAGGCGGTGAAGAGCCGGCGGGATCACCCGGACTGGTGGCGGGCGTTGCTTGACCCGCGGGTGATTGATGACACGGAGGACGCCGTGGAGGAGTTCATCGAGAAGGCGGAGCTGCATGCGGGCGACCCGGAGCGTTACCCGAAGGCGGCGTGGTTCGCGGACAAGATGCGCGGTGTTCTCGCGGAGATCGCGCTCGAGCGGGTCGTGACTGGTGATGAGTGACGAGCAGGTGAGGGCGTTCCTTGTGGAGGGTGTGCCGCCCAGGTGGGTTGCGGAGTCCGTGGGTTGGTCGGTGGACCGGGTGCGGGGCTTCGCGAAGCGTGAGGGCATTCCGATCACGCGTGAGTGGGCAGGGGTTTCGGGGAAGATCCGCGAGTCGATGGTGTTGCGGATGTTGCACCGGGAGTTCGAGCCGAACGTCACGTTGGGGAGGTGAGGGTCTGATGGCTCGTATTCGGACGATCAAGCCGGAGTTCTGGCGGTCCCCGTCGACGGCGGCGGCGTCTCCGTGGGCTCGGCTGTTGTTCATCGCGATGTGGAGTTGGGCGGACGATTACGGTCGTGCGGAGTGGACGCCGCGGGAGCTGTTGGGGTTCGCGTTCCCGCATGACTCGGAATCTCCGTGCACTGACGCGGATTTTCCTCGGCTTCTCGCGGAAGTTCGCGACGCGTTCGAGGTGGAGTTCTACACGAACCGCGGGCGGCGTTTTTACGAGATTCCGTCGTGGTCGGAGCATCAGAAGACGGAGCGTCGGGCGGGGGACAAGTTCCCGCGCGCCACGGATCCTGATTCTTCGTCTGACCAGGGGATTCCTGGCGGCGGAGGAACTACCGCGGAGAGTGGCGGATTTTCCTCGCGTTCCCTAGGAAAAGTGCCCCCCGGAACAGGGGAACAGGGGAACAGGGGAAAGGGAACAGGGGAAAGGGAACAGGGGAAGAGAGCTAAAGCTCTCTCGTCGGAAGTCGCTGAAGCGACTCCACGACACGACGTCGAAGAACTCCTGGACCTCCTCGACGCGGAGATCGAAGCGAACGGTGCGAAGAAGCCGAAGCGCAACAAAGCGAACCGCGACGCGATCCGGCTGATGCTCGACCGCGACCACATTCCCGCCGCCGACATTGCCGGCGCGATCCGGTGGAGCGCGAAGGACACGTTCTGGCGGTCGAACATCCTCAGCGCTTCGAAGCTGCGGGAGAAGTACGACCAGCTGCGGCTCGACGCGCAACGCAAGAGCGGTGGCGGGCAGAAGTCGAAGGCGGCGCAGAACGCCGACAGGTATCGAGAGGAGTTCGGCGATGAATACGCGAGAAGCGTTCCAGCTCTTGACGCTGGCTTCGGCGTTTGACGGGCGCACGGTCGACCGAGAGACCGCGACGGTGTGGGCGGAGGTCCTGGTGGACATCGACCTGTCCGCGGCGACGGAGGCGATGAAGGCGCACTACCGCGACGAGGGCAGGTGGATGATGCCGGCGCACGTCGTGCAGCGGGTGAAGCAGTCGAGGCGTGCGGTGGAGGGCGGCACGATGTCGCCTCGTCGTGTGGATTGCCAACGGGAGGGCCGTGAGCATCGGTGGCTCCCGGACGGCACGTGCAACTTCTGCGAGGTGAGGGCGCTGTGACTCATGACGAGTGGGTCGAGAAGGTGAAGGCGGAGGCGATCACGCCGGAATGGGGTCGGGAATTCCCGGTGACACCCGCACGGCGGGGCGCGATGTCGCACGCCGAGCAGGTCGCCGACGCGGACGCGTTCATCGAGGAGATGGAACGACGGCGGGCGTTGCGTGAACGGGCGGAGGCACGGCGTCAACGCGAACGGTTGAACGCCGAGTACAGGTCAAGGGTCAGGCAAACGCCTGGCCCTCATTCGTGGAAGGGGGTCGCGTGAGCGTCGTCACTCACAACGGGATCCAGGTGCTTCCGCGGGCGAACGACGACCGGGCGCAGGTGACGGTGTGGCTGGTTCAGCAGGCGTGCAGCGCCGATAACCGCACGAAGTTCCCCGCGCTCGCGGCGCAGGCAACACACCTCAAGGTGCTGCCGCGGTGACCCAGGGCGGCGACACAACGGGCCTACGGGCTCACCAGATGGAACACCAGCTTGGGCGGGCCGCGTGGGTCGCCTAGGCGAACGGAAACAGCCCCACCGACCGGGTGGGGCACGACAGGAGGACAGCATGAGCAAGGCCGAAGTGAAGATCGAGGGATTCGTTGCGCAGGACCCGGAGCTCCGGTACCACGAGGGGCGTGCGGTGACGAACGTGTCTGTTCCGCACACGCCGCGCCGGAGGAACGCACAGGGGCAGTGGGAGGACGCGGGCCCGACGTTGTGGGTGCAGGCGTCGTTCTGGGAGCAGGCGGCGGAGGCGGTTGCCGCGCAGGTGCGGAAGGGCACGCTCGTGACGATCGAGGGTGTCCCGGATGTGCGTGTGTTCACGACGCGGGATGGTCAGCCGGCGGCGCAGTTGCGGATCAAGTTCGGGACGTTGGGCATCATCCCCCGCGTGGAGACGCCCCAGGCGGGCGTCACGGGGACGGGAGCACCCCAGGCGGGTGATTGGTCGTCCGCACCTCAGAACGCCCCGCATACGGCCGCACAGGACGCGTGGGCGAACACCGAAACGCCGTTCTAATGACCGAGCGCTACGTGGTCTACACGTCCCGGGACGAACCGGGGGTCCGCACGAACAACCATGCCGAGGCTGTACGCCTCGCCGCCGACTGGGGCGGCACCTACGAAGACCAGGAGGGGGACTGATGTCGAACCGAATGAAGATCGAGCGTAAGGAAGACCTGCGCGAGGGCGACTGGGCAAAGCTCGTCGTGGAGGACGCGCACGGGAAGGTGGCCTTCGAAGGGCGAGTCCGAGAGGGCGAGTATGGCGGTCTGTTTGCCGGGCCTGAATGGCTTGGCGTCCGCCCGACCGCGCCCGAGGTGACCCTCGTGGAGGCGTATCGGGAGGTGCCGTTCCCCACGGAGCCGGGCGTGTACGTCGCGAAGGACTTCGAGGACGACCCCGGTCAAGATCGCCTGTATCAGCTCGACTCCGACGGCGAGTGGATGTCGTTCCACTGGACGGCCACGTATATCGGTGGCCAGGCTCGCGAATGGGCCGAGGACGCTCACGCCAACGAGGGCGGCCTGGTTCGCCTGGTGCCGGAGGGGGGGAAGTGACCGTGGCTGAGTTCACGCCGACGACGGATGAGATCGAGGCACGCTGGATGGAGGGGTTCGAGGGCGACGCGGGCGCGAGTAAGGCGGATCGACTCGAACGCTACGACCAGTTCCAACGCTGGCTTGCCGAGCACGACGCGAAGGTGCGAGCCGATGCGCTGCGGGAGGCGCACGCCGACTTGCAGGCTTACACGGACGCAGGGGCACCGTTCGGGCACCGGCCTGTTGAGGACTTCCTCCTCTCCCGGGCTGACCACATCGAGAAGGAGGCAGGACTGTGAGCACCTACGAAGTCAGCAGGGCGCACGGCGACCAAGAGAGTCAGAGCATCCGCGAGGGCATCGAGCGGGCCACAACTCATGACACGGGCGCCTGGGAGTTCGGGCACTACATCGAGCGCTACGACGGGCCGCTCGACAATGGACACATGCCGCGAGATACCGCCGAAGAGGACTGGACCCCGCTCATCTACGAGGCACAAGACCTTGAAGATGCGGAGGAGATGCACGGTCGACACCGACTCGATGGTCCCCTGACAGGCCCGTTCAGGAATTCGAGAATCTTGCGTCGCGCCGTATCGCCCTGGGAGGTTTTCACATGAGCATCGAGACTGACGCACGACAGGAAGCTGAACGGCGGTGGCCGTCGAATCACCTCGTGGATGACCCGTTTGGGGAGACTGGCGAGGCGTGGAGTGACCCCTACGGGTACGACGAGGAAGCACAGCGGGCGTTCATTGCGGGCGCTGTCTGGGCGTCCGAGCAGGACACACGGGAGACGAGCGATGCCGAGGTGTTGGCGGCGCTGAATGCTCGCGAGCTATCGGTGCGCGAGCGGAACGGATCAGCGCGACACTTCAGTCCGGCACCGGACCTGACGTACTACAGCGACGGGAACATCGCGGACGCCCGTGCCGCCCTCCTCGCTGCACGGGAGGTGCGCCGATGAGCCACCAGAGTCGGCCAACGACGCAGTTCGTGAAGGTGTGCGATCTCTGCGGGAAGCCTGTGGACGAGTACGGGCACCGCGACTGGTCGGCGCTGAACATCGGGGCAGCACCGACCAGCGGCCCGAACCAGCCCGAGAAGAAGGCATTCGTGTTCTTCCGACGAAGGCATGGGGAACGCACTAGTGGCGCTCCCGAGGGTGACCACCGAGAGTGGCGATGGGACTTCCACGGTGAGTGCCTGGTGGACGCCCTGATGCCGCTCGTGACTGACGAGGCACGACAGAGGGAGGTGCGTCGTGGCTGACCAGATGACGCCCGCCGAGATGCGGGCCACGGCGGAGCGGCTGCGGCATGAAGCTCGGGTCCAGGAAAAGGTTCTGGGGGCAATGGATGCGGCTCGACAGGTCCCGGCTATGCGCTCGGGTGCCAACGCTCTCGACGCGCTGGCGGCGGTGACCGAGTGGGCGCTCGACGACGACAGGCCGGTCATTGACCACGAGTCCTACGCGATCGCGCAGGGGGATGCGCTGTACGTCATCCGGGAGGTGCGTGATGAGTCCTGACGAGCTGAGGGCCGCGGCCGCTCTACTCGACCGCATGGCCGAGATCCACGCCGAGCAAAACCCGGAAGAGACGTTCGCCCGTGAACAGCTCGGCATCGGTGCGACAGCAGTACGAAGCCTGGCCGACGTGATCGAGTACGTGGTTGCGCATGGTGCAGGAGAGTGGGATCCGCTTGACCGCGAGGTTGACGCATTGAACATCCTCCAAATCGCCCGCGGGGAGACCACCAGCCACGAGATTGGTGGTCGGCAGTGAGCGCGGCGGATGCCCTGGCCTACGTCGACAAGGCGATCGACAACGTCGCGGATCTCGACCCGGATCTGTCGTGGGCCAATGCGGAGGTGCTCGAGGTGCTCGAAGACGTCCGGTCGCTGATACTGACGGGCAAGCCGCTGCCGGGATTGTTTCTCGCGCCCGACCACGAGGCTGGCGGCGAGCAATGAGCCGCATCGAGGAGGCGCACGTCCGTGTGCAGCGAGCAGAGGAAGCGCTCGCCGCCTGGGACGCCGCTCACCAGCTCACCTCCACCGACCCGGGCATGCAGTCCAGGCGCTTCCATGTGCCGCAGGCGAGGCTCAACAAGGAACTAACGACCTACCTCAACCGGGTGCGCCGGGAGAACGCGGAACGCGCTCTGCTCGTGGGGGAGATCGAGAAGGCGAAGCATGCCGCGCGCGCAGCCGAGATCCCCTCGGAACCGGTCGACCCGGCCGCGTTGAAGGGTGCGATTGCGGTGATGGTCGTGACGCGCGGGCATGCCGAGTGGCATCGCGTGATTCGAGTCAACAAGACCACGGTGACGTGCTGGGCTCCGCCGGGGTTCGACCAGCCTCGCCACCCGCATAGCCGCATCTACGCGGTGCGTCACGAGGTTGGGGGACACGATGCCTGAACGGATCCAGCCGTGTCACGCAGACGTGCTCCTCGAGCTCGCCAACAACATCAACGGGAGGGATAAGCAATGAGCGGCGCGGAGTACTTCCGCATCACGATCGAGGGACACGCGGATCCTGAGTTCTTCGGGTCCTTGGTCGAGCAGGCAAAACAGATGACACCGGTCGATGGTGGGTTCACGATGAGCGTCGGGACCCGCGCCGAGGGTGAGGACCAGCGGGAGAAGGGACGCGAGCTGTGAGAACTCGAGCGGGCTGCGCGTACGAAGGGGTCATGACTTACGGGCGGGGGGTGGTGCTCCGCGTGTACACGGGGGAACCGCGCCGGATCGTGGCCCGCCCCAAGCTGAAGACGAGGAGTAACCGTGGATGAACTGACCGCAGACGGACATGGCGAGTTCGGATACCTGACAACGGCCCAGTGGAGATCATTCCAGTGGGCCGTTTCCTATTCGCTCGTGCTGGTGCCGTTCCTCCGAGACGCAGGGAACTACAGCATCAGCGTCGACGAGGGGAGAACAGCGAAAACGGAACCCGCGTTGGGGATGCCCGCGACACAGATAGCGGCGATCGAGATCGAAAGCCTCGCCGGCGAGCTCCGCCACTGGCCCGACCTTGAAGACATCGCCAACGACACCACCGGGTGGCAGGTCGCCATCGACTTCACCAGGGAAGTGCAGACCGCTGCACACCGGTGGCCGATGGAAGACAAACCCCACGACGTCGAAGACGTGCGGTGCACTCACTGCGGGATGATCGCCCTCGTCTACCAGCCGCCCCAAGTCCCCGGAGATGAGACCGTCGTCCGATGCGCCGAATGCGGGCAGGTGGAAGACGACCGGGACTTCGCCGAACGCCTCGCCATCATGCGCGACGAAATGAAACGCCTGAGGCATGCGAGTTAACGGGTGGGTGACCGTCAGCGAAGCCGCGAAGATCACGAAACGCACCCGGAAAACGATCTACCAGTGGGTGCGTGACGGGAAAGTCGCGACGATGAGACCCGGCCGCGCGTTGTGGCTGAAACTCTCCGACGTGCGACACGCCGAGAAAGCACTCCCCGGCAGGCCTCGAAAGAATGGGTGAAAACTGTTACACTCACTAGTGAGGATCGAGAACTGCGTCTAGCCGCCGATCGAATCTCACACTAGCCGCTCACCAACCCCACGGATGGTGGGCTTTTTTCGTGCCCAAAGACACCAACTTCACACGCTCGAGCCGGGTCAAGCCGCGGCGAGCATCCGGGGCTGACACGGTAAGCCCGTACGCTCAAATGCGCCGAGCCGATGACCTCGCGCAAGCCTCTGCGGCCACACGCGGTTCGACTCCGCGCAGCTCCACGACCCCATCCGATTGCTCGTGCACGGGCAGGGGTAGCCAGATGCCGTATCGGCGGATGCTGGCGAACGATCAGCGCACGGCGCGCTGACCCGCGCGTGGCCACCACGCCGCAGTGGCGGGTGAAGGGGTGCCAACCCCAGCTGTACGCCGTCCACGGTCTTCGGGCCGTGGGCGTGCCCGCTCGTGGCGGAACAGGTAGACGCCCCGGATTCAAACTCCGGTGCCCACGAGGCGTGCAGGTTCGACCCCTGCCGAGCGGACGTTGAGCCCAGAAGGCCAACCGGACCGTGCTTGCAGGTCTAAACGCAAGTCTCTCCACACCCCTAAACGCGGCCACGCCCCGCGCCCTCGACACCAACAGGTGCGCGAGGGTGACGGGGCGGCCGCACACCGCCCGCACAGTCAGGTGCGGGAACGGTCCCTGCGGACACGGCAGTTCGAATCTGCCCATCTCCACGCCCGCCCCCGCATACCGGGGTTTTCGCGTACCCCTGGGAGGCGCACACCGTGGCTGTGCTCGACGACATCGCGGCCCTCAAGCCCGCATACCAGACGTTCAAGGCCTGGGCAGCAGCACACCCGGACGAAGCGCCCGGGGTGATCGACGCCATGCGAGACGACGCGATCCAGGCCGAACCGCTCCTGCGGACCCTCCGCAAGCACGGCATCCCGTGCACACGCGAAACAGTGAAGGCATACCGTAATGGCACTCGCTGACGACATCAACGCGCTCAGCGTGCCGACGCCGCCGAAGAAGTACCAGAAACACGCCGAGTTCGACGAGCACGGCGGCACGGCCGCGACCGGTGCCGTCCGCGAGATCGTCACGGACTACGACGAGCTACTGCGACTCGCAGGGCTCGACCCGACCGCGTTCCGCATCACCGGCAAAGTCTCACAGTGGACGAAGACACACCACGACCGTGCAGATACGTACTCGTTCTTCTTCCAGTTCGAACGCATCACGGCCGACGAGAACACGGCAGCTGCAGAACTCGCCGAGCTCATCCGGCCGGTCAAGCCGAAAGCACGCGGGCTCGCGCACGGTCTCCCGAAGGTTGTCTGCATCGCTGACGGGCAGATCGGCAAGGACGGTCCCGACGCGGACAGCCCCGAAACGCTCGAGTCGAGATACGAGAACGCGCTCGCGCACGTCGCTTCGATCGTGAAAGCCGAGCGGCCCAGGGTCCTCATCATCGCCGACAACGGCGACCCGATCGAGGGCATCACATCGTCCGCACCGAACCAGATCGCGACGAACACGCTCGACTTCCCCGACCAGCTGCGCCTCTGGCAGCGCCGACTCACACAGACGATCCTCACTCTCGCGCCCTACGCGGGGAAGACGATCGTTGCCGCGGTCCCGTCGAACCACGGCGAGGTCCGCAACCAGGCCGGCAAGGTCGGTTGGGGCGATCACGGCATCGGCATCGCGAAGACTGTCGAAGAAGCGTTCGACCTTCTCGGAGACGCCAACCTCAACATCGAGTTCGCCTACCCGGAGACGAAGTACGACGTCATCACGTACGTCGACGTCGAAGATGCACGGGTCGCGTTCACGCACGGACACCACGCGAAGACCGTCGACCGCATCCCGCAATGGGTCGCGAACCAGGCCGCGTCGTCACGCTCCCCGATGGGAGGGGCGAGCATCGTCTGCCACGGCCACTTCCACCAGCCCGGATACACGTGGTCCAGGGGCCGAGAGATCATCTCCTGCCCCATGTTCGACGCCGGATCGCCCTGGTTCACGAACCTCACGGGCGAATGGTCGCCGGCAGGGATCGCGACGTTCAACATTCGCGGGAAGCGTGTCCACGACCTCCGGTTCGTGGAGCCCGACTAACACTCCCGCCCGCCAAACCCCGGACACACACAAGCAGAGCCGGGCGAGTGCGGCGGGCGCTTTTTGTAACAAGTTGTTCACTAACAACGTGGGCGACCGGGCTGACCTGCAATCGCTCACAGTCCTCTAACTGTGGGCAAGCATCCGCGTACCAACACTTAGGGACGGGATCATGTGTGGCGCTGAAACGAACCCCAGCATGCTCGACGGCGAGGGCGACTACCTCCTGACCGGCGAGCCCGACGATATTGGGGCGGACTGTGACTGAGTTCACCTGCACCACGTACCGGGTCGCACGCCGCAGAGCCACAACGGTGGCCCTCGCCGCACACGACCACCACGCGCACGCCGTCGCAAAGTACGGCACCAGCGACCCCCGCACCCTCCGCCACCTCGAAGACGCCATCTGCGCCACCTGGTGGCTGCAACGCATCACCGAGCGAGGACGCCGGGAAGGACACTGGGCATGAACTGCACCGGATGCGGCGGCGAGTACACCAGTCACCTCGCCCTCACCGCCTGCGAAGACACCCATGCTGCCGACGACGCCCGCAACAGGGAATGGGTCAGAACCCACCCCACCGGGCAGGTTCGCAGGGACACGAGCCCAGCAGACTGACCAGGGGTGCCGGGTGTATGTAGGGCAGGATGCTCAACCCTCCCGGGGCTGGTGACCCGGACAGGGTGCGAATCCTGAGCAATCTGCTCAAACAAGGGGGGCGCGACACCATGCCCACCCACTCCCACAACGCCAACGGGCACCGACGCCGACAACTCGTCGCCCGCGTCTACGCAGAAGAACACAACTGCGCACTCTGCGGCAACCCCGTCAACAAACAACTCCGATTCACCCCCGGCAAACACGGGAAACGCTGCCCCGGCAACAACTGCACAGGCTGCAGCCCACACCCACTCTCACCAGTCGTAGACGAAGACCTCCCACGAAGCCGCGGAGGATCCCCATACGACCGAGACAACTGCCACCTCATGCACCGAGCATGCAACGGCGAAAAAGCCACCTACACAATCGCCGAGTACCACGCCCGCAGGCGCACACCCACCGAACCCCGCACCACACGCACCCTCCTCACCTGGTGACCCGAACACCCGTTCGACACCCACCCCGGGACCCCCTCCCCCCAGGAGCCACGGTTCGCCCGGCGGCCAGGTCCGATCTATCTGTAGCGATTTTCCACTTACCCCCGGGGGTGTTCGTATGGCTGGTCGTAAGAATCTTCGCGCGGTTGAGCCGGGCGATCAGCCCGTTTCGGCGCGGAAGTTGACGGTGTCGGAGGCGGCTGCTTTGGGGGATCATCGCGCGTTGCTGGTGGCGATGCGGGAGCGGATCGCGAAGACGGTGTCGGATGCGGATTGTCCGCCTCGGGATCTGGCGGCGTTGTCGCGCCGGTTGCAGGACATTTCGAAGGAGCTCGAGGCCATTGACCTGCGGGCGCGGGAAGAGGGTGCTGATGCCTTCGACGTCGCCGAAGACGAGGAGCTCGACGCCGCGGCTTTCTGAGCAGGCGAAGCACCTGTCGGTGCCGACGGGGATTGTCTCGAGCGGTTGGCCGGCTGTGCGGAAGACGTGCGTCGAGAAGCTGGGTGCGGAGTTTGACCCGTGGCAGGACAATGCGGGTCGCTTGATTCTGTCGAAGCGGGAGGACGGGACGCTCGCGGTCATGGTCGACGGGGTGGGCATGAGCCTGCCGCGACAGGTCGGCAAGACTCACCTGCTGAGCTTCCTCGTGTTCGCGCTGTGTGTGAATCAGCCGGGCCTTCTGGTGATCTGGACGGCGCATCACATGGCGACGTCGACGGAGACGTTCCTTGCGCTTCAGGGGTTCGCTGACCGGGCGAAGGTGCGTCCTCACGTCGCGAAGGTGTACACGGGCTCGGGGGACGAGGAGATCCGATTCCACAACGGTTCCCGCATCCTGTTCGGTGCTCGTGAGCGAGGCTTTGGCCGCGGTATTCCTGGCGTGGACGTGCTCATCTTCGATGAGGCGCAGATCCTGTCCGACAAGGCCATGTCGAACATGCTCGCGACGATGAACACGTCGCAGTTCGGTCTGCAGCTGTACATCGGGACTCCTCCGAAGCCTGAGGATGCCAGCGAGACGTTCAAGAGGATGCGTCGTGAGGCTCTGGCGGGGACGCTCGAGGACGGCGCGTGGATCGAGTTCGGCGCTGACGGTGACGCGGCGAGTGACGACCGGAAGCAGTGGCGGAAGATGAACCCGTCGTTCCCGAAGCGCACGCCGGTGCAGTCGCTGATGCGGTTGAAGCGGAAGCTCACGGACGCCGACTGGCGTCGTGAGGGCATGGGCATTTGGGATGATGACGCGGAGGGCTCGCGGCTTATCCCGGCGGACGTGTGGGGCCGGTCCGGCGTCGAGGAGGCGCCGGACGGTGTGCGGTCGATCGCTGTGGTGTTCAGCCGAGACGGTGGCCGCGTGGCTACGGCCGGCGCTGTCAAGCACGCTGACGGTGTGCACGCTGAGCTGATCGCTGCATACTCGGGCCCGGCCGAGTCGGGTACTGCGCAGTTGGCTGATTGGCTGGCTGAACGGTGGCGTGACCTGGCGATGATCGCGCTGAGCGGTGCAGCGTCGGCGGGACTGTTCCAGGCGCTCGTAGATCGCGGCGTGCCGCGGCGGTTGATCCACACGTTGACGACGGCGGAGTATTTCGGCGCGAACGCGATGGTGCTCGACGCGTTGCAGTCGGATCCGCCTTTGGTGACGCATCCGGGTGAGGTTCCTGGTGATGTGCTCTCTGCGTCAGTGGCGGTGTCGGATATGAAGCGGCGCGGACAGAACGGGCAATGGGGCTGGGAGCCGACGGTTCCTGATGGGGATGAGACGCCTGTGGAGGCGTTCAGCGTGGCGCATTGGGCGGCTCGGACTTCGAGGCGTACCCCGGGGCGGAAGACGAGAGCGACGGTGATGCGGTGATTAGTTCGTCTGTCGAGCTGTCGCAGTTCTGGGTGTCTGATGTGCGGGGCATGGACTCTCACACGAAGGAGTTGCTGGATCAGCTGGTGAAGGTCTGGCGACAGAAGCGTCCTCGTAACGTGCTACGCACGTCGTATGTCGAGGGGAAGAACCGGCTGAAGGACCTCGGGATCGCGATTCCGCCGCAGCTGCGCGACGTCGAGACGGTGATCGGGTGGCCGGAGAAGGTCGTGCGTGTGCCGTCGCGACGGTGCGTGTTCGACAAGTTCGTGCTCCCGTCGTCGAGTGAGGATCCGTTCGAGCTGCGGTCGTTGTTGAACGAGAACTGGTTCGGGGTCGAGGTCGCGCAGGCGACGCGGTCCGCGTTCACGCACTCGGTGTCGTTCATGTCGTCGACGCCGGGCCGTCGGGACATGGGGGAGCCTGAGGTGTTGATCCTCGGGCATCCGGCTGAGTGGTCTGCCGCGTTGTGGGACCGTACGCGGCGCGGCCTGCGGGCGGCTTTCCTGGTGAATGAGGTGGATGCGCTTGGCCGGCCGGTCGAGTTCACGGTGTTCACCCCCGAGGAGTCGGTGGTGTGCGTCAAGGGCGCTTCCTGGTACGTGCAGGACGTCGTCCCGCATTCGCTTGGGCGCACCCCGATCGAGGCTCTGCCGTACCAGCCTGACCTGACGCGGCCGTTCGGTCGTTCGCGGGTGAGCCGGGCGGTCATGTCGATCACGGATAGCGCGGTCCGCACCGCGCTCCGTGGCGAGGTCACGGCGGAGTTCTACTCGGCCCCGCAGCGGTACGTGTTGGGCGCCGACGAGGAAGCGTTCTTCGATGAGGCGGGGAACCCGATTCCGGCGTGGCAGGCGGTTATCGGCCGGATGCTGGCTATCGGCCGGGATGAGAACGGCGACCTCCCGCAGGTGGGGCAGTTCCCGCAGCTGAGTCAGCAGCCTCACACGGAGCAGATGCGCGAGCTCGCGGCCAGGCTGGCCGCCGAGGGGGATTTGTCGCTGGATGATCTGGGGATCGTTCAGGACAACCCGTCTTCGGCTCAGGCGATCGATTCCACTCGGCAGTCGCTGATCGATGAGGTCGAGGAAGCGAACCGAGTGTTCGAGGCGGCTTTGTCGCGGATTGGGCAGAACGCGGTGATGATCCGCGATGGCCTGTCTGAGGTGACGCCGGAGCTGGTGTCGTTGCAGGCGAAGTTCCGGCCGGCGGCGACTGCTACGGCTTCGAGTCGGGCGGATGCGGTGACGAAGCTCACGGGCGCGTTCCCGTGGCTGTCGGATTCGGTTGTTGCGCTCGAGGAGATCGGGTGGGACGACGAGAAGATCCAACGCGCGCTGTCGGATAAGCAACGGTATGACGCGCGGGCTTTCGCGCAGTCGATTCGTTCGCTGGGGGGTGCGAATGCTTCTCTCGGAAGTGGCAGCACACAGGGATCAGTTGCAGGAGATAACGGGGGCGGCGAGCTCTGACGCTCGCGCGTATGCGGCTTCGCTGACGGGGACCCCTGAGGCGGTGGCCGCTGAGGTCCGAGACGCGTCGCGGCAGCTCGTCTCTTTGTACGGCCCGGTGGCGGCTGAGGGTGCGGCGTTGTTTTTCGAGACGCAGCGCCCTCAGCCAGGGGCGCGGGCAGTCTTGGCGACGCCGAGCATCGGGGACCGTCTGGCTGCGGACCTCGGGTGGGTGCTGGCGCCTATCTTCAACCCGGATGCGTCGTTGTCGCCGCAGGCGGAGATGTTATCTCGTCTCGGTGACGTGATCCAGGGTCATGTGGCCGCGTCTGACCGTTCGACGTTGCTTCTCTCGTCTGCTGAGGATCCGACGTCGCAGGGCGTGCGTCGGTATGCACGGGCGGGTGCCTGTGCGTTCTGTGCGTACCTGACGACGGTCGAGGCGACCGTGTACGACGACACGCATTGGCACGACAACTGCACGTGCGTGAACGTCCCGTGGTGGGAGGACAACCCGTTGCCTCCGTCGGAGGTGCAGGACGGGTATGCGGATGCGGCTGAGCGCGCCCGTGAGGAGTTGATGCGGTTGCAACGGGAGTTGCGGCCGGCGGGTATGCGGCGGAGGAACTTCTTCAAGCTGCGCCCGGATCTTGCGGTGAACACGAAGAACATTGCGCGGTTGATGCGCGCGGATCTCGGTTTGTCGCACTGACAAGGCTTGCACGGTTTCTTGGGACGGGGAGATGGGAACGCAATCACGCGCTGAGTACATGAAGGAGTACCGGAAACGGAACCCCGACTACGACAAGAACCGCGTCCGAGACCCTGAGTATTGCCGGCAGTGGTCCCTGGTGAACCGTGAGCGAAAGAGAAAGCTCGACTCCGATTGGCTAGCGCGTAATCCGGGCAAGAAGGCGGAATACGACGCCCGCCGCCGCGCGCGATTCAAGGGTTCGACATTGAGAAGTGTTGACATTCAATCCCGCATGGCGATGTTTGGCAACAAGTGCTGGATGTGCCGCGGGCCTTTTGAACAGATCGACCACGTTAAGCCTCTTGCCGCAGGGGGTCCGCACATCTTGGCCAACCTGCGTCCGTCGTGCAGCAAATGCAACGCGCGCAAGGGCGCTCGATGGCCTCTCTAACTTGCATGGAGTTTCTTCCGTGCCCGCACGTGGGCGGTTCCCACGGTCATGGGCGGACGGCCCTTAAACGGATCAAGGAGGCTCCATGTCGGAGCAGACGGCCCCCACTGAGGGCACGGAAGAAACCCACGGGCAGGGAGCGGAGGGTCGGGAGTTCCAGGCGATCACGTCGCAGGAGGACTTCGACAAGGCCATCCAGTCCCGCATTGCTCGGGAGCGCGCGAAGTACGCGGATTACGACGAGCTCAAGTCGGCCAAGACCGAGCTCGATCAGATTCGCGAGTCGCAGAAGACCGAGTCCGAGAAGGCCGCTGAGCGGCTGGCGGCCGCTGAGAAGCGTGCCGCTGATCTCGAGGCGGCGCAGGCCGCTAAGGATCTCGAGCTCGTTCGGCTCAGCATCATCGCGAAGCACGGCATCCCCGAGGAGGACCAGATCCTGGTCCACGGTTCCACGGAGGAAGAGCTTGCCGCTTCGGCGGAGCGTGTCGCGGCGCTCGCATCCACACATTCACAGGGGCCTCGGCCGGTCCCTTCGGTGGGCAAGAGCCCGGCGAAGTCGACCGAGAACGTCCCGATTCGGGAGCAGATCGCAGCTGCGGAAGCGGCTGGTGACGCCAAGTTGGTGTCCCAGCTCAAGGCCGTGATGCTCGGCGATCTCCCCACTTCTTAACGAGGAGAAACTATGGCTGGTATCACCGGGCAGGGTACGACTTTCAACCTGCCGAACTACGTCGGCGAGCTGTTCGCGGCTTCGCCGGAGGACACGCCCCTTCTGTCCTCGATCGGTGGCCTCACCGGCGGCGAGTCCTTCGGGGCGACGCTGTTCGAGTGGCAGGGCTACGACCTGCGGGACGCTGAGGACGACCGTCAGCGCCTCGAGGGCGCCAATGCCCCCGACGGTGAGGAGCGTGTGCGCTTCAACGCGTCGAACGTGCTCGAGATTCACCAGGAGTCGGTGGAGGTCTCGTACACGAAGCAGGGCGCGACGCGTCAGCGAGGCGCCGGCAACACCGCGGTGACGGTGGGTTCCACCGTCATCCCCGCGGACGAGCTTGCGTGGCAGCTTG
This sequence comes from Microbacterium sp. ZXX196, assembly GCF_009709595.1. Classification (NCBI taxonomy): domain Bacteria; kingdom Bacillati; phylum Actinomycetota; class Actinomycetes; order Micrococcales; family Microbacteriaceae; genus Microbacterium; species Microbacterium sp. ZXX196. Next base: position 15,336 of record NZ_WMEE01000018.1, on the reverse strand, counting down.
ACCAGCAGTTCAAGCAGGTCGCGCGTGATGTCGAGAAGACGTTCATCACGGGCACGTACGCGCGCCCCGCGGACAACACCGCGCCGCGCAAGACCCGTGGCCTGCTTGAGGCGATCACGACGAACGTCGCGACCGCGGAGTACGCGAACGGCGCCGCCGCAGGTACGGCGCTCACGGAGGAGGTCGTCCTCGACCTGTTCCAGTCCGTCTGGGAGAACGGCGGCATCCAGGAGGGCGAGACCCGCACGGTCATCGTCGGCGCGGGCCTCAAGCGCGCGCTGACGAAGATCTTCATCAAGGACGCGGGCTACGAGGAGTCGACGCGCAACGTCGGCGGCGTGAACCTGCAGACGTTCGAGACGGACTTCGGCCGTGCGAACATCATGCTCGACCGGTACATGCCGGCGAACGAGCTCGCCGTCGTGTCGCTCGAGGAGCTGGCGCCGGCGTTCCTCGAGATTCCGGGCAAGGGCCACTTCTTCGCCGAGCCGCTCGCGAAGACCGGATCGGCCGACAAGGTGCAGATCTACGGCGAGATCGGCCTCAAGTACGGCAACCAGCGCAAGCACGGGAAGCTCACCCTCACGGAGGCGGCGGCCGGATGATCGTTCGCTCCGAGAAGTACCCGAGTCTCGTCGTCGCGGATCTGGGTATCCGGTTCCACGACGGCGAGGCGGAGGTGTCTGACCCGGGGCACCTCGAGCGGCTGCGGCGCATGTCGGGGATGGGCGTGGTGGTTCCTGAGGAGCCGAAGCGCCGTCCTGGGCGCCCGAAGAAGTCCGAGTAGCGGAGGGGGAGCGCTATGGCGTACGCGGATGTTAGCGATCTGGTGGCGCGGTGGCGCCCCCTCTCGGCTGAGGAGACTTCTAGGGCTGAGGTGCTGCTCGATGATGCGGCGGTGCGGTTGGATGCGGTTTGCCCCGTGTCGGACCCGCCGACGGATCAGGAGTTGTCGGCTCGCCTGATCGTGTCGTGCGAGATGGTGAAGCGCGCGATGCTCGCTGGTTCTTCGGGCGTCCCGGCTGGGGTGACTTCATTCCAGCAGGGCGCCGGTCCGTACCAGGAGACGCAGCAGTTCGCGAACCCGACTGGTGACCTGTACCTGTCGAAGTCGGACAAGGCGCTCCTGCAGTGCGGTCGGCAACGGGCCTTCACGGTGCCGTTGTCGAACGAGGCCGAGTACGTGCGCCCGTGGGGTGTCGTGTGATCGGGGAGCAGGTCGTGGTCGAGCGGCCTGTCGAGGGTGTCCCTGATCGTTTCGGAGAGCCGACCGTCACGTGGGTTTCGGAGACGGTCGAGGACGTGCTCGTTGCCCCTGGCCCGCGAGCGGACTTGTCCGACGCGGACAGGCCCGAAGGGGTGAAGGTCGTTTGGAACCTGCACTTCCCGAAGGGTTATCCGGCGACGCTCGGAGGTGCTCGGGTGAAGGTGCGTGGCGGGGATCCGCTTCATGTGATCGGTGACCCTCAGCACTACACGGCAGAGAACACGCCTACTCGCTGGTCGATGCCAGTCGAGGTGTGGCGGGTCGACGGTTAGGAGGGCCCCGTGACAGTCCGCGTGAAGATCAATCTCAAGGGCTTGAACGAGCTGATGACGTCCAAGCCCGTGCAGGATCTCGTCGAGGAGCGTGCCCGGAAGATTCAGGAAGCGGCCGGCCCGAACTTCGAGGTCGTGTCGCGCCCGCACAGGTGGGTCGCTCGAGCGTTCGTGCAACCCGCGAACTCGACGGGCGCTGCTGAGGAGGCGCGCGAGAAGAAGCTGACGGGGGCTCTCAGTGCCGGGCGTTGAACTCGCTTCGGTCGACGAGCTCGTGTACGGGTTCCTCTCGGCGCGCGTCCCCGTCCCTGTGCGGACGGTGGTGCCCGCTTCCCGGCCAGCGTCGTTCGTTCGGGCTTGGCGCACGGGCGGTACGACGCTGAACCGGGTGCTCGACGAGCCGATCGTCACAGTCCAGGCGTGGGCATCCACGGCGGCTGAGGCGGAAGAGATCGCCCGGCTGTGCCACTTCGCCTTCCTGAACGAGTACACGGCAATGCCGCTCGTGCGGGGTGTGGAAACGGTCGCGGGGCCGTATTCGGACCCGGACCCTGATTCGCAGTCCCCGCGATATTCGCTGTCGGTTCGCATGCGCGTGCGCGCCGGCTGACCACTTCCACAACCACGTTGCCCTGGCTCTTGCCGGGGCTTTCTGCTTTAGAGGACGGAGACCCATTATGGGTGAACTCAACCCCGATCTCGCTCGCCTGTTCGGCAGCGACGACGACACGATCTACCTGGCCCCCATCGGGAGCACCCTTCCCACGACGATCGACGGCGCCCCCGATGCGGCGTTCATCCCGGTCGGTTGGATCTCGGAGGACGGCATCCCGGAGACGGCGACCGGATCCGTGGAGAAGATCCGCGGACACCAGGGAGCGGCCGTGGTGCGTCAGTACATGAACGAGACCGGAACGCAGCTCGCGTTCACGGCGCTCGAGTCGAAGGATCTGACCTTCGGCATGCGGTACGACGAGGTCTCGGTGACGACCGCGACGGGCGTGCGCGAAGCGACGCGCAACCCGGGGCAGAAGATCACCGCCTACGCGGCGGTCATCGACCTGTTCGACCGGGGTGACACGGCGCAGAAGGAGCGCTTCGTGATCCCTCGGTTCGAGGTGTCGCCGAACGGTGAGCGCACGGCGGTGAACAACGCAATCGCGTCGTTCCCGGCTCTCGGCGAGATCATCGGGCAGTACACGCACTTCGCGTCCGTGCCCGTCGTCGAGCCGTAACAGACTGGGCGGGTAGAGGATGTTGCCCCGGCCTCTACCCGCCCGTTTCACATCCTCGGGGCGAAACGGGGTAGATGACTATGGCTGAGACGGCGAAGAAGCGCCCTCAGGATCACAAGCCGAAGGCGCCGGAGAAGGTGGAGATCACGATCGGTGATCGCACCGTCCCGGGCAAGAAGGTCGTTGTCGACGGCATCGAGGTGCGTGTGCCGGACGAGGCGCTGGACGACTTCGAGCTGCTCGATGACATTCGCGGGTTCCAGGACGCGCAGGACGCGTCGCGGCTTCCGTCTCTCGTGCGACGCCTGGTGGGCGCTGAGTGGAAGACCGTCATGGACGGGCTCCGCGACAAGGAGACCGGCCGTGTCGGCGTGGAACGCGCATCGACGTTCGTGATGGATCTGTTTGAGGCGCTCGCCCCAAACTCCTGATGCTCGCGGGCGCCCTCGACAATCACGAGGGTGCTCTGCGGGCGTCGTTTCAATCCGAGTACGGGTTGCGGTTGCTCCGAGGTGGGCGGTTGGAGCCGCACCGGGAGCTCTCGGAGGTGCTGGATCTGCTCGGGTGCCTGCCGTCGGGGTGCGCGTTGTTCCGTGACATGGGCGGCGACGACGCGTTCACCCTTGAGGCGTTGTTCCTGCGCGAGATCGAGTACGACGTTCGAGCTCTCGGGCATGGGCTCGGGGGAGGTAAGGGGACGCCTCCGAAGAAGATCCCCGCCCCGGAGCCGGCGCATCTTGTGCGCGCCCGGGAGCAGAGGGCGGACGAGAAGCTGCAGCGCTTCCTTGCCCGTCACTCTGCGTAGAACGAGGCCGCGGCGTTCACTTTCGCCGCGAACTGACGCATCTTCGGTTCGTCTTTGATCGGGCCGTCGACGACCACGACGTCGCCGTCAGGGAACTCGACCGTGACGTAGCCGCGGCCTCGTTCTTTCTTGAACATCCCTCCGACGACAGCCCCGACCGGGCCCGCGATGATCGCACCAGCTGCTACCCGCGTGAGGGTACTGCGGGCGCCCATGTCTCCGCCTGGCTCGTAGGTCGCGATTGCGCCGGCGACGTCCTTGGTGACGAACCCGAGCTTCCCGGGAACATCGTGCTTGTACGTGCCCCGGTCGATGCTATGCGTCCCGTAGCGCGCGAGATATGGCGCGTGCTTGCGGTTGTCCGCGTACCAGCTCTTGATCCCCACCTGACACTCTCCCTCGCCGTCGGTGGCGAGCATATCGCGACTGCGAGGTTCATATGGCTGGCACTGAGATCGCGAACGCCTATGTGGCTTTGACCGTCAAGATGCCTGGCGTCAAGAACAGCCTCACGAAGGCGCTCAGCGGCCAGGAAGCCGTGGTGACGCAGTCCGGTTCCACGCTTGGGTCGCGCCTCATGTCGTCGATGGGGAAGACCGTCAAGGTAGGTGCGGTGGCTGTTGGGGCCGCCATCACGGCGGGCCTCGCGACGGCGCTCGCGAAGGGCTTCCAGCGGCTCACGGCGATCGACACGGCGCAGGCGAAGCTCCGCGGGCTCGGGCACGACGCCGACAGTGTGACCCTCATCATGGAGAACGCTCTCGCGTCCGTGAAGGGGACCGCGTTCGGTCTGGGGGATGCCGCGACCGTGGCGGCTCAGGCGGTGGCGGCTGGCATCAAGCCGGGCAAGGACCTCGAGAGCATCCTCTCGACCGTGTCCAACACTGCGGCCGCGGCGGGGACTGGTCTCGGCGAGATGGGATCCATCTTCTCGAAGGCCATGACCCAGGCGAACGGTGTGCAGAACGACGTCATCTCGCAGGTCGCGGACCGGGGCATCCCGATCTACCAGGCGCTCGCGGATCAGATGGGCGTCACCGCCGGTGAGGTGTTCAAGCTCGCCTCCGAGGGCGAGATCAACTTCGAGACGTTCGCGAAGGCTGCGGAGAACGCGTCGGGCACGGTCGCCACCGAGATGGGTGGGACATGGTCGGGCGCGTTTGACAACTTCATGGCCGCGATGGGGCGCGTCGGCGAGGGGCTCCTGTCGGGGATCTTCCCGCAGATGGTGGGCGGCATCCAGGACGTTACGACGTGGCTCGCGCCGTTTGAAGAGGGTGCGAAGGACGTCGGGTCCGCGATCGGATCTTTCGTTGCTGACGCTGCGCCAAAGCTGATCGACGCGATCAAGACGATCGTCGATGTTGGGGCGGGTGTCGTCACGTGGCTGCGCGACAACATGACCTGGCTCGGCCCCCTGGCGGTCGCAGTCGGATCGGCGGCGGCGGCGTGGGCTGTGTGGACGGGCGCGATCTCCGTGTGGACCACGGTGACCAAGGCTGCTAAGGCCGCTCAGGAGGCGTTCAACCTGGCGTTGAAGTCGAACCAGATCGGTCTGATCGTCACGGCGATCACGGCTCTCGTCGCCGGCCTCGTCTACTTCTTCACCCAGACGGAGACGGGCAAGGCGATCTGGGCGGGGTTCGTTCAGTTCCTCCAGGAGGCGTGGGCGAACATCTCCCAGTTCTTCACCGACGCGTGGAACAACGTCATCAAGCCGGTGTTCACGTGGATCGGTGAGATCGCGACGTGGCTGTGGGAGAACATCCTGCAGCCCGTCTTCAACGCGATCTCGACGGGCATTCAGATTGTCGGCGCCGCCGTGAAGCTCGCGATCGACCTGGTCGTGAACTACTTCCGGTTCTGGGCGGCCGTCGGCGAGTGGCTGTGGAAGAACGTCCTCGCGCCCGCGTTCGACGCGATCGGTGCGGCTATGACCTGGGTGTGGGAGAACGTCATCCGCCCGGTGGTGGACTTCATCGTCGCCTACTTCCGCGCGTGGGGTGCGATCGTCACGTGGCTTTGGCAGACCGTGATCCAGCCGGTGTTCAACTTCATCGGCGAGATCTTCCAGTGGGTGTGGCGGACCGTCATCGAACCGGTCATCGGGTGGATCAGCGACAAGCTCGAGCTGCTCGGTCTGGGTTTCCGCATCCTGTACGAGCGGTTCGTCAAGCCGGCGTGGGACAACATCGCGCGGGTGTTGCGCGCCGGGTGGAACGTGATCGACGATCACGTTTTCGCGCCCCTGCGGAACGGGATCGATCTCGTTGGGCAGGCGTTCGAGAAGATCCCCGAAGTCGTGAAGATGGCGTGGGACGGCATCAAGGAAGCCGCCGCGAAGCCGGTCAACTTCGTGTTGGGCACGGTGTGGAACGACGGCCTGCGGTCCTTCTGGAACGACGTTGTGGACGAGCTCGGGCTCGACGACATGAAGCTCCCGAAGGCCGACCTGGTCAAGTTCGCGACTGGTGGTGTCCTCCCCGGGTACACACCCGGTCGGGATGTGCACGAGTTCTACTCGCCCACGGGCGGTCGCCTGGCGCTCTCCGGTGGCGAGGCGATCATGCGCCCCGAGTTCACCCGCATGGTGGGTGGAAAGGCGGGCGTCGACCGGCTGAACATGATGGCCCGCCGTGGTGAGGCGTTCGCTGACGGTGGCGTCTGGGGCGGTGTCGGTTCGTTCCTGGGGGACGTGTGGGACAACGTCGCGAACGCTGCATCGGTCGCCTGGGATTTCATCTCGGACCCGGCTGGTGCGATCAAGCAGCACATCGTGGATGGGATCCTGTCGCCTCTTCTCGGGGACGGCGGGAACATCTTCCAGCGCGGTATCGGGGCTCTCCCGGGGATGCTCGTCACGAACCTGGCGAGCATGTTCGAGGGTGCAGCGCCGAAGGCGAACGGCACGAAGGGCATGGGCTGGCAGGCGATGTGGGACATCGTCCAGAACGCGATCCCTGGCGTGGTGAAGACGTCGGATTACCGGGCGGGTTCTCGCACTGTGAACGGCGGCATGTCGTATCACGCGAGCGGTCGCGCGATCGACCTGATTCCCGCGTCGATGGACACGTTCAACCGAGTTGCCGCGCTGTTCCCGAATGCGTCGGAGCTGATCTACACGCCGGCTGGGAGTAAGCAGCTGCTCAATGGGCAGCCATTCTCCGGCTGGTCTGATGCGGTGAAGCGGCAGCACTACAACCACGTGCACTTGGCGATGGCTTCGGGTGGTGTTGTTCCGAAGCTGTACGACCAGGGCGGGTGGTTGCCGCATGGCGGTGTTGCGGTGAACCAGTCGGGTCGCCCGGAGGCGGTGCTGGACCCGGAGGAGTCTCGAGCGTTGCGTTCGGGCCTCGGTGGGTTCACGAACAACGGCACGATCATCACGCAGGACGTGGACGAGTTCTTCGCGAAGGCGGAGAAGTCGAAGCGTCGGGAGCTTGCTCGGGTGGGGGTGTTCGCCTGATGGTGATTCTCTTGTCGTCTCCGACGACTGCCCCGCCGGTGCCGGTTCCCGCGTTCCGTGGGCTGACGCACCAGTGGGTTTTCGACGGGGAGGTGTATGACCTCACGAGCCCGGATACAGGCTTGTTCCTGGACACGCGGGGTGTGGAGGGCATGCACTTCCCCACGGTGACGAAGCACAAGTCGACGTCGCGTTCAGTTCCCGGAGCTCGCGTTCGTGGGTGGCGCACGGAGGCGCGGGACGTGTTCTGGCCGATCTGGATCTGGGGGGAGCGGTCGACGGAGTTCCTCGAGAAGTACGAGGCGTTCTTCCGCACGATCCACCCCGTGAACGCGGGCACGTGGCGCGTGGGTTTCGATGGCGCTTTTCGAGAGCTGTCGTTGACGGGAACCTTCAGCGATCCGCACGCGTACGCTCGCGATCCCGTATTCGACGCCTGGTCGTCCTACGGGGTGACGTTGGAGGCTGCGCAACCGTACTGGTCGGGGTCGCCGATCGCACGGTCGTGGCGGTCGGCGAATCCGGTGGATTTCTTCGATCCGGCTGGGTCGCCGCCGTTCCACATTTCCCCGTCGGCGACGTTCGCTGACGCTCAGATCACGAACCCGGGTGACGTCGAGGCGTACCCGCGGTGGGTGATCGAGGGCCCGTTGGACCCGGTGATCGTGGGCGTGGACGGTGTCGAGGTGCTGGTGCCGTTCCCGCTGTCGGATGGGTCGGTGCTGGTGATCGACACGGATCCGCGGAACGTGACGGCGACGTTGAACGGTTCGGATGTGTCGCAGGAGCTCGGGTTCCAACGGTTCGCGCCGATCCCCCCGGGCGGGTCGGTGCCGTTGTCGATCACTGCCGGTGGTGGTGGTCGGGTGTCGATCGAGCTCGTGCCGTTGTATTTCCGTGCGTTCTGAGGGGGTGTCATGCGTCTCGATTTCACGGTGCATGACGCCTCCGGGGCGTTCCTGGCGACGGTGGTTCCGCGTGAGGTTCACGTGGAGCTGCTGTGGAACCAGGTGTCGTTCGCGGAGTTGACGTTCGACGACGACGACAAGGCCATGTCGGTGTTGGGGGAGGGGTCGCGGGTTCGTGTCCTCGTCGATGGTGTGGCGCACGTGGACGGCCCGGTCGTCGGTATCGACGGTTCGGACACGGAGGCCGCGTCCGAGGTTGTCGTGACGGTCGAGGATGACTTCCGGCTGTTCCGCAACCTGGGGTGGCAGAACCCGGCACAACCGTTGTCGAACCAGTCGTCGGAGTACAAGCGCTATTCGGGGCCGTTGGAAACGGTCATGAAGGCGGCATGCACGGACCTGTCGACACGGTTGGGGCTCGGGTGGGTGGTCCCCGCGTCGACGGGTTTGGGGTCGTCGGTGCGGGTGGAGTTCCGCATGCACCCGTTGACGGACAAGTTCACGGACCTGCTGACCGCGGACCAGTTGACGTGGACGCTGCGTGGCGGGGTCGTGGATGTGACGGCGGGGGAGTTGTTCCCCCGAGTCCTCACCCGTGAGTCGGGCATCGTCGGGGACTTTACGTGGAGCCTCAACGCCCCCACGGCGACGCGCGTCGTTGTCGGCGGGGAAGGCGAGGGCACGGATCGACTGTTCCAGGGCTTCACGGACACCGCCCGCGAAACGTCGTGGGGGTTCATCTCGGAGGTGTTCCAGGACGCCCGCATGGCGCAGGGGGAGACGGACCTCTCCCCGGACGGTGCGGAAGCGCTCGCGGAAGGTGCCGGCACAGTGTCGGTCACGGCGGATCTGAACGAAACGTCCTGGTTCCGGTTCGGGGCATACCAGGTGGGCGACCTGGTGCACATCCAGGTCGGGACGGTCGACACGACCGAGGTCATCACGCAGGTGGTCATCGACGACACCCCGGGGGATGGGCTCGTCGTCACCCCGCACATTGGGGCGGTCGAGGACACGGCGGGCAGCAGGTTGGCGCGGCAGGTCGCCCGCCTGAACAAGGGTTTGAGGGATCAGAGGAGTAGCCGATGACGATCACAAGCACGGGGTATGCGGGGTCGGTCGACGGGATCGAGTGGGCGAAGCTCATCTCCCGTGGGGTGGGTTCCCGGTATGGGGTGATGGATGCTTCCGCGTGGAAGGTGACTGTCGGCACGGGGGATCGTGCGGTGAAGGTCGCCCCGGGAGACGGATGGGGGGCGGGTGTCCTCGACGTTGTCGACGCGGAGGAAGTGCTCACCCTCACCGCTGGCGACCGGTGGGACATGATCGTCGCCCGCCGCGACTGGGGGCTGGGGGAGACGGTGTTCGCGGTCGTCGAGGGCGGCACGAACCAGACCCTCCCGGCACGCGACGACGACCCTGGTGTGTTGGATGAGCAGCCGATCGCGCTCGTGCAGGTCGTGTCCGGTCAGACGCAGGTGCAGCAGATCGTTGACCTGCGTGTGGTGCAGGGCGACGGTGGAACGTTGCTCGCGTTCGATCAGCTCACGCTCGGATACTTGTCGGCCCTGGGAACATCGGTTCGCATCGGGAACTCGGTGTGGATGCGCGTATGGGATGGGTCGGCGGAAACGTGGTTGCAGGCCGCGGATCCGGTGAGTTATTCGTGGACGGACCTGTCGGCGACGAACGGGTGGCAGGCGGGAACGGGGTCCGCGCGGCCGCAGGTGAAGCGTGTGGGCGACCAGGTGTCGTTCCGGGGCCGGTTCTACGGCGGCACTGGGGGAAGTTACTCGACGAACATCCCGGATTGGGCGCGCCCGACGCGACGGCTGTTCGTTCCGCTCATGAACTCGAGCCTGGACCAGGTGGGGTGGCTCGACGTCGACACGAACGGGTCGTTGCGCCCGTCGGTGTGGACGGCGGCTGAGTCGTTCGCGTCGTGGCCGAAGGCGTGAGGGGGCGGTCATGGGTGGTTCTGTGACGCGAGTGGATGGGTGGCCGGTTGCTCCTGGCACGGCCGACCTGTTCACGGGCCGGTTGAAGCCCGCGTTCGAGCGGGCATTCCCCGGGGTGACGCTCCACGTCTACAGCGGGTATCGGTCCTACGAGGACCAGGTCGCGATCTTCACGGACCGATACCGCCGCAGCGAGCATTCGCCGTTCGGTGACTACCGGTGGTGGGACGGGTCCTTGTGGGGCCGGGTCTCCGGCGAGGGGACGGTCGCCGCCCCCGGGACTTCGAATCATCAGTCCGGCCACGCGCTGGACATTCGCGATTCCGGCGCGGACGCCGGCGTGACAGTCGCGAACAACGCCCGGTCGAACTGGATCCGTGCGAACGCCGCGGCGTACGGGTTCAGTCCCGCGGGGTACGGGTTCGGCGAGCCGTGGCACATCGAAAGCACGTTGGGCGACCCATGGGTCGCGATCAGTGGCGGCGCGCAGGTCGCGGCCGTGGACGAGGAAGAGGACGACATGCCCTTGACGAACGACGACATCGTGAAGGTCGCGGAGAAGACCCGCGAGTACGTGCTCGCGGCGGACCTCGGTGGCCAGTCGCTGAAGAACCGCATCCGCATGACCCACGAGGACGTGAAGTTCATCAAGCCGCGGCTACTCAAGGCCCGTGACGCGGCCCTGACGCTCGTGAAGGAACTCACGACGAGCATCAGCGCGAAGGGCCTCGGCATCGCCGGCGACACGTCGAACGGGCGCCTCGTGAAGCGCATCGGGTGGATCGACAAGCGGGCCAGGGATGCGGAGATCCACGACGAGGACACCGCTGCGGCGCTCGCGGGCCTGACGGGCGCGATCCGCCTCATCGCGGAGAAGCAGGGCGTCGACGTGACGGCGTTCCTCGGCGAGAACCCGCAGGGCTGACCGCACCGGACGGCGTCCACGTGACCACACCGCCGGGGAGGGCATGAATGACAGCCGCGGACATCTTCACCCTCCTCGGCGGATGGGTGTTCCCCATCATCGGCATCGTGATCGCCGGGCTCCTCGCGTTGCGCCCGAAAAAGGGCGACCTCGAGCACCGCCTCATCGACCAGCTCCAAGAACGCATCGAGGAGCAAGAGTCCCGACACGCGCGCCTCGAGTCGAAGGTCGACGCTCTCCGCGTCGAGATCCGTATCCGGGACGACTACATCCTCGTCCTCCGTCACGCGATCGATAACCGCCACGAACCACCCCCGCCGCCCTGGCCGGAAGGACTGCTATGACCACGACCGATCTCCTCGACGCGAAACGTCGCGATGTGAGGCGGGCGGTGATCGGCATGATTGTCGCCCTGCTGCTCGTCATCGCGGGCGCCGGTGTGTGGATCGCTGACATCACCCAGTCCCGCGACCGGTGGCGTGCCGGCGCCGACGCCGGATGGGCGGCCCATCAGACCCTGTCGGAGACGTATTCCGAGCTCTACGACGAGTACGTGCGCGCCACCGGGCACCTCCCGGGCGCCGACACTCCTTCGGACGCGACCGACACGAGCGACGCCCAAGCGGCGTCCCCGAGCGTGTCCGGCGAGCGTGGTCCGGCCGGGCCGGCTGGCCCCGCTGGGCCCCAGGGGGAGCGCGGCTTCCGCGGGTTCCCCGGCGCGGACGGCAAGGACGGCGACGACGGCGAGAACGGTGCCCCAGGCGCGGACGGCGAGGACGGCGCACCGGGACTCCCCGGCCTACAGGGCTCCCAGGGCGAACGTGGCGAGACGGGGCTCACCGGAGCCACAGGCGCCACCGGGCCTACGGGCGCGACCGGACCGGCCGGCGCCCAAGGCGAACGTGGCCCCGCCGGCCCACAGGGCGAAGACGGCCGCGGCATTAGCAACCTCACCTGCGACGACACCGGCACGTGGCAGGTCACCTACACCGACGGCGCTACCGAACCGGCTGGCGCCTGCATTGCAACGACGGAGGACCCCGAATGACGAACAACGACAAGATCATCGGTGCGATTCGCACCCTCGTGCCCGCGGCGGTCGCGTGGATCCTCGCGCAGCTCACGACCGCGATCCCCGCTGTGGGGGAGGCGATCACGCACGTGGAGGTCGAGATCGGGGTGGCCGTCGTCGAGCCGCTCGAGCTCGTCCTCACGGCGGTGATTCTCGTGGCCTACTACCTGGCCGTCCGTAAGGTCGCGGAGCGGTGGCCGTGGGTGGAGGGCTTCCTCGGGTCGACGAAGTCGCCCGTCGGGTTTGTGACGAAGGGGAACTGATATGGCGCTGGTGGATTACTTCCCGGAGCAGTTCGCTCTGGACCCGAACACGATGCGCACGATTCCGAACGCGGAAGCGGACGTGTATGCGGTTACGGACACGGGGCGGACGACGCCGTTGCAGATCGTGGAGCACCCGTCGGGTGTGACGATGTCGAAGCTCACGGCGAACGCGTCGGGCCTGTACCCGGCGTTCCGTACCGTGTCGGGCATCGAGCAGGTCATCGCCGTGTCGGGCACGCTCGAGACCCCGCTGAACAGCCTGTACGCGGCGGTCATCGCAGCGGGTATGGATCCGCGTGGCGTGCCGGACGGGTACGCGCCGCGTGTGGTGGACGGTGCGTACGAGATGGTGCCGACGCCGGACCAGGAGCAGGTCGTTCAGGCGATCACCGACTCGGGTACGGCGCTCACGAACTCGGGGACGGCGCTCACGCAGGCCGGCGAGGCGAAGCAGGCCGCGCAGGATGCTCAGCAGGCCGCGGAGGACGCCGCGCAGGTGACGGATGCGGGGATGACGTCGGTCGCAGCCGACCCGGAATCCGCGTTCTCGAACCAGCTAAACGCCACGATCGAGGAGACGGTCGCGCCGATGCTCCCAACTGCGGGCATGGTCATTATCGAACACGGGGATGTTGCGAGCACACCCCGCCTCAGTAGCGAGGGTGACACGTTCACAGGACCGGCGCTGTGGTTGGGGGAAGTGATCCCCCTGAACCGCATCGCGGGCGACTTCTACTTCGAGGTGTCCACAGTGCCGGTGCCGATCCTGGTGTGGTCGGACTCGGCAGGCACGGATGGCCCGCTCGGCACGACGGAGGTCGGCGGGTTCGAGTGGGCTGTCGTCGGCACGGGCTACACGGCGGCGAAGTCCGGCGGCCAGTTCGTGTTCACCGGAGCGACCAGCAGCGTCGGTGTGATGCGCGTCGACGACGGCGAGACCGACGTCACGTTCAGCGCGACAATCGCCGTCAAGGGCGCGAACAACCAGGCTGGCATCGTCGTCCGGTATGTCGACCTCAACAATCACCTGGTGATCCACCGCACCTCCAGCGTGGACGCCACGTACCGGATCTCCGAGCGCGTCGCCACGGCCTACACCACCCTCGCAACCCTCACCGGGCACACGATGACAGACGGCGACAAGTTCCGCATCACGACCAAGGCAGACGGCACGCTCGTCGTCGTCCTCAACGACGTCGAGGTCTACAGCGGGACCATCGCTCGGTACGCGACAGCGACGATCCGCGGCCTGTTCTGCGGCGCGTACACGAACTACGCCGAGATGGCCTACGACGACCTGTCCGTGATGACGGCGGTGTGACGCGATGGCCGTGAAGCACACCCTCTTCTGGGGTCAGTCGCTCGCGCTCGGATCGCAGGGAGTCCCGTCCCTATCGACAGGCCCCGAGACAGCGAACGCGTGGCTTGTAGCCGCGAACGGTTCCAGCAGCATCCCGTTGCAGTCGTCGGTGCAACAGCAGCCGCAACTGTCATGCGGCTACCGGCTTTCGGAAGCGCGCCCGACCGACCGGCACCTGTTCTCCACGCATGGTCTCGGCGGTACCTCCATCGAGGATCTCGGGAAGGGCGGATCGTCGGGGCGCTACGAGCAGGCGATCGACTACGCGACCGCCGCGTACGGTGTTGAGTCCGCGAACGGATACACGGTCGAAGCCGTCCACGCGATCCAGGGCGAAGCTGACCAGACGTTCGGCACCACGTTCGAGGACTACCTCGCAGCGTTCACCCAACTGCACACCGACTTCGAGGCCGACATTGACGCGGTGACCGGGCAAGGCACGGTGCCGCTCATCACGTCGCAGACCGCGACGTGGGCGTACTACGGGTCACCGGCACGCATCGGACTCGCACACCTCGAAGCCGCTCGCACCGTCCCCGGCATTCATGTCGTCGGCGGGCAGTACCAGTTCCCATACGCCGACGACCTGCACATGACGAACGTCGGCTACTACAAGCTCGGGGAGCTCCACGCGCGTGTACAGCAGGCGCTCGTGGACGGCGACGGGTGGGAGCCGTTCGCGCCGACCGGCTACACCGTCACGCCCACCTACATCGACGTGCACTATCACGTGCCCACAGGGGTGCTCGAGTTCGATACGACGACGGTGCCAGCGCAGCCTGACATGGGGTTCTCCCTGGCTGGCACTGCGGCGACGATCACGGCGGTGTCGATTGTCGCCGGGAATCGGGTGCGGCTGTACACGTCACAGCGGGTTGTCGAACCCGCGGCGGCTGTCGGTTACGGCGTGGCCTACGACAACGGGTCCGTGGGGCTCGGGAACCTCTGCGACGGTGAAACGGCGCTGAGTGTGCTCGATGACACACGGTTGGCTAACTGGGCGTTGCATTCCCTGGACGCGCTGAATCTGCCCGACTCGTTCGCGTACGACGTTGCCGCGATGTACTACGTCGGATCTGGCGGCAACCTTTACGCGATGACGCCGGTCGATCTCGACTAGGAGCCGTGGCAGGCGTTGCGGCACCCGCACGGCAACGCGGAGAGGCCGGAGTAGTCGTACTCGGGCACCTGGCATGCCGCGGGTCGCGGTCGAACGCGGAGCACCCTTCGGAGGGTGGAAGGTCGCCGCGGCTCGATGATCGCCGCGTGTTCGCAGTCCCGGCATGTCGACCCGAATCCGCCCGCGGTCGCCGCGCTCGGCATCCCAGGCGCGATGAACGCTGTTCCCATGCCGAAAAGACTAGCGTCGTCTCATCTTTCACGCTCGCCCGGCGACAGAATCGACCTGTTCACCTCCGTCGCCACGCAACTATCGGGAACACTATAGGTGGGTCCGCCCGCCGGCCCCACGATGACGCCCCCGGGTGCTGCTCTACACGAGCGGTACTCGGGGGTGTTTCGTCGTTCACTCGATGGGCTGGTCGGGTAGGGGCGGGTCCGCGCGGTACTGCTCGAGCGCCCCGATCAGCTCACCTACCGTGTCGCAGGCGGCGATGTCGAGGAGGTCGCGGACTTCGGACCAAACGAGACGACGAGGCATCAGGAAACTCTCAGCAATGGCTACAGGTAGGGCTACACCTCGACCCGGGAGACATGGCCGGGTACGAGAAAACCCCCGACTAGGCGGGGGTTTCTTGTGGCTCCGACCGGCGTCGATCCGGTGACCTTTCGATTTTCAGTCG
>NZ_WMEE01000181.1:0-272 GCF_009709595.1 Microbacterium sp. ZXX196 | reverse complement strand
ATCAGCTATCCGCCCTAACGGAATGGCGAGTACCGCAATCGTCATCGTATATACATTTAATACCCAAGACATCTTTTCTAATGACGTATTTACACTCGTTTGTATCGCGGGTAAAGCTATATTCATAATTGTCGTATCAATCATACAAAGAAATATACCTAGACACATTAAAAAGACAACCTTAATACCCTTTGATTGCTCCATGTTCATCTACCCCTTTATTTATTATGAACGGATTTTTCATTCTTCCATTTTATTGTGTTCTTTTGCTT
>NZ_WMEE01000180.1:0-272 GCF_009709595.1 Microbacterium sp. ZXX196 | reverse complement strand
CGCTCAGTTTTGAGTTAGGTAAATGGCGACTGGCAACTGAGGTGCTGCTGGGAATGGTGTTGTGCGCCATCCTGCTGGCACCGCTGCTGGCGCTGATTGCAACGTCGCTGGTACCCACACTGGGCGTGCCGCTGAATGCCGATACCCTGACCTTTGCCGCCTGGCGAGCGATGTTTGATAACCAGAGCGCTACCTGGCGAGCACTCACTAACAGTATCTCGCTCTCCGTGAGCGCCTCGCTGGTTCTGATGTTGCTGTGTCTGCCACTGGCG
>NZ_WMEE01000179.1:0-272 GCF_009709595.1 Microbacterium sp. ZXX196 | reverse complement strand
CTGCTTTAGCTTTTCTAGTAAGAATTTTGCTGCCGGTGGGGCTGTTGCCGGTGCCATATTGACTGAGGCAAAATATCCTTTCCAGCTCAGCTTAAAGAGTAAGTGTCTTTGAGCGCGGCGTGATGCACTGTGTGATTCTTTTTTGCGTTTCCAGGGGATTTTGCATAATGTCGCATGTAGAGTATCTGGGATAGTGTCAAAGTCATCGAATCTACGCGTGTCAGCTTCAATGGCTAGTAGCACTTTCATGTTGCTAGAGGTGGTTTTTGATG
>NZ_WMEE01000178.1:0-272 GCF_009709595.1 Microbacterium sp. ZXX196 | reverse complement strand
AATCCACCTAACTCTAACATTTCTTCACAACGTTCAAATCCTTCTTCGTATCCTTTAACCTTAATAGCAGCTAATACCGGACTTAACTTTTCCCTAGTTAGTGGTTCTTTTTCACCAACTGTAAAACATTCGGCAATCAGAATTTTTGTATCGACTGGAACATCTATTCCTGCTAGTTTTGCAATTTCAAAAGCAGATTTCCCTACAATTTCACCATTAACTGCGCATGTATTTGCATTTATTACAAGACTTTCTAATTGTTTCTTCTCTTC
>NZ_WMEE01000177.1:0-272 GCF_009709595.1 Microbacterium sp. ZXX196 | reverse complement strand
TCTTCGATTGGAGCCAATTCACCTTTACCGATGATTCCGTCTTCTTCACCACCGATAGTACCAACTTCAGCTTCTACTGAGATACCTTTAGCGTGTGCTTTTTCAACAACTTCTTTAGCCAATTTAAGGTTTTCTTCAACTGGAAGGTGTGAACCGTCAAACATGATTGAAGTATAACCAACTTCGATACACTCAAGTGCATCTTCGTAGTGACCGTGGTCAAGGTGGATAGCTACTGGTACAGTGATACCCATTGATTCAACAAGGTTAGC
>NZ_WMEE01000176.1:0-272 GCF_009709595.1 Microbacterium sp. ZXX196 | reverse complement strand
TATCATCTTTTATGCTTCATGAAGCATTGTCTTATCTAGTATTTATTGGTTTGATGATGGTAACAGCGGGGATTATTATTGTAAATTATCAAAGAGATCAGAAGAATACTGAGATTAGTAAAAGTGCTTCATAAAAGAGTGTTAATCTGTAATGATATATAAATAGGAAAAACCGTCTATGAAAATAGGCGGTTTTTGTTTGTCTTAATATTCTTAGCGAAAGAGTTTAATTTATTTAAGCTTAAAGAAGCTCGCTTTTTGTAGGGTTTACC
>NZ_WMEE01000175.1:0-272 GCF_009709595.1 Microbacterium sp. ZXX196 | reverse complement strand
GTCGTTCGCCCAGCGGGCTATCGAGTCCCTCTGGCCATCGGGGATGTCAGTGAAACCGGCGACCATGTACGGCGCGAGCAGCCCCTTCTGGGCGGCGCTCTGCGCGAAGGAACTGCCGAGGTCCAGGACGTCGGGCGCGCGGTCCTGGCCCTTGCGCGAGGTGACCGCGTTGATCTCGTCCTGGATGGCGCCGTTCGGGTTCTCGACCTCGACCTTGATGCCGTACTTCTTCTCGAACCCGTCGATCAGGGCGCCGTAGTTGGCCCAGGTGC
>NZ_WMEE01000174.1:0-272 GCF_009709595.1 Microbacterium sp. ZXX196 | reverse complement strand
TGCCATACCCTGGGCTCGCAAAAAAGCCCAAGCCTCGGCCTTAGAAAACCCATAAAGTTGCAGCTGCTGTAGGACTGTCAAATCTTGACACACGCCCGTGCGGTGCCCTAGAAAACAGACTTGTTGCTGATAAGCGAGAAGATCTTGCTGGACATCCTGACCGCGCCAATGAATATCGCCTTGCGTTGGCGGTAAAATCCCGGCAAGCGCCAATAACAAGCTGGACTTTCCAGCCCCATTATCCCCCTGCAAGTGCAGCAACTGACCACCAG
>NZ_WMEE01000173.1:0-272 GCF_009709595.1 Microbacterium sp. ZXX196 | reverse complement strand
AATTAACAGAAAAACAATCGATTTAGAGCATCAATTAAATAAGTCGATGGAAAATAAAGAGATTTTCACATTGCTAGGCCTTGAAAAAAGTTTAGTTTACTTTACAACATCATTAAAGGCGAATAAAATTGTAATTCAAAAATTAATGCGTAACAGTACATTTTTAAAAATGTATGAAGACGATCAAGATTTATTAGAAGATGTATTAATTGAAAATAAACAGGCTATTGAAATGGCGGAAATATATAGTCACATTTTAAGTGGAATGATGA
>NZ_WMEE01000017.1:0-39613 GCF_009709595.1 Microbacterium sp. ZXX196 | reverse complement strand
CCGGGTGACGGCGGCCGCGACGGCGGCGGCGCCCGCGACCCCGACGATCGCGACGCCCGCGGGGCGCGCGCGGTACTGCAGGATCCCGGCGGCGGCCGCGGCGACGAGCACCGCCAGCCCGAGGCCGGCGAACAGCGCGACCTTGTCGTACGCGCCGAAGAGGGAGATCGCGAGCTCCTTCAGCGGGCGCGGGACCGTGTCGACGACGACGCCCCCGACCGCGACGAGCGGCCCGCCGCCCGGGCTCGCCACGAGGGCGAGCGCCTCGGCGGTCGCGAGGAATGCCGCCGCTGCGACGACCCCCGCCAGCGCGCTCCAGGGCCAGACCCGCTCAGTGTCCTGCGCCATGATCTCCCGCCTCCCGGGGCGCCGGTGTCCCCTCGCGCAGATATTCGTCGCGGCGCGCGGATCGGATGGGTCAGGCGGCGTCCGCCGTCGCCTCCCAGTGCCGGGGCGTCGCGGCGGCCGCGAGAAAATCCTCGACGCTCGCGTCGGTGGGCTGGGTCTTGTTCTCGGCCATGGGCTCATCCTCTCCCCACCGCGGCCGCGAGACAATGGAGGCATGACCGATCGCAACGACGAGCTCTTCAGCCATGCCCGCAGCGTCATCCCCGGCGGCGTGAACTCGCCCGTCCGGGCGTACGGATCCGTCGGCGGCACCCCGCGCTTCCTTGCCTCGGCGCGCGGCGCGTACGTCACGGACGCGGCGGGTCGCGAGTACGTCGACCTCGTCGCGAGCTGGGGCCCGGCCCTCCTCGGTCACGCCCACCCCGAGGTCGTCGCCGCGGTGCAGGAGGCGGCCGCCCGCGGGCTGTCCTTTGGCGCCCCGACGGAGGGCGAGGTTCGCCTCGCCGAGCTCATCGCCTCGCGCGTGCGCGCGGGCGGCCTCGCGCCCGTCGAGGAGGTGCGCCTCGTCTCGACCGGGACGGAGGCGACGATGACCGCGATCCGCCTCGCGCGCGGCGTCACGGGCCGCGACCTGCTCGTGAAGTTCGACGGCAACTACCACGGTCACTCGGACGGCCTCCTCGCGGCCGCCGGGTCCGGCGTCGCCACGCTCGCGCTGCCCGGGACCGCGGGGGTGCCCGCCGGCGTCGCGGCCGAGACGCTCGTCGTCCCCTACGGCGACCTGGACGCCGTGCGCGGCGTGTTCGCCGCGCACGGCGAGCGGATCGCCGCGATTATCGTCGAGGCCGCCCCCGCCAACATGGGCGTCGTCGAGCCGCCGGTGGGCTTCAACGCGGCCCTCGCGGACATCGCGCACGCCGCGGGCGCCCTGCTGATCGTCGACGAGGTGCTCACGGGCTTCCGCGTGCACCCCGCGGGCGAGTGGGGCCGCCAGGTCGAGGCGGGGCACGCCTACCTGCCCGACATCCTCACCTTCGGCAAGGTCGTCGGCGGCGGCATGCCGCTCGCGGCCCTCGGCGGGCGCCGCGACGTCATGGAACAGCTCGCCCCCACGGGTCCCGTGTACCAGGCGGGGACCCTCTCCGGGAACCCGCTGTCGGTCGCGGCGGGCATCGCGACGCTCGAGCGCGCGACGCCCGAGGTCTACGATCGGCTGAACGCCGCGGCGGATCGGGTGATCGCGGCGCTCACCGGCGCCCTCGCGGCGGAGGGGCTCGCCCACGCGATCCCCCGCGTCGGCACCCTGTTCGGCCTCGCCTTCCGTGACGCGGCCCCGCGCGACTACGACGAGGCCAAGGCGCAGGATCAGGCGCGGTTCACGCCGTTCTTCCACGCGATGCTCGACGCGGGCGTCCACCTGCCCCCGAGCATCTTCGAGGCGTGGTTCGTCACGACCGCGCACGACGACGCCGCGCTCGCGCGGATCGAGGAAGCGCTGCCGGGCGCCGCGCGGGCGGCCGCGCGCCGCTGAGCCGTCAGCGGGCGATTGCGCCCTCGAGCTCCAGCAGGAAGCGCTTGACGTCCTCGCGCCCCGCGTACTCGCCGACGGATCCGTCGGAGCGGATGACGCGGTGCGCGGGGACGACGAGCGTGATCGGGGTGAAGCGGCAGGCCGTGCCCACGGCGCGCGCCGCGCGCGGCCGGCCCGCGCGCGCGGCGATCTCGCCGTAGCTGGAGGTCTCGCCGTAGGGGATCTCGGCCACGAGGCGGAGCGCCTCGGCCGCGAAACCGGTCGACAGCGACCAGTCGATCTCCACGTCGAACGCCGTCCGCTCGCCAGCGAAGTACTCTTCGAGCTGCGCGGAGAGCCCCGCGACGTCGGCGTCCGCGGGCGCGAGGGATCCGCGCACCTCGCGGGCGACGGCGTCGACGACCCAGCCCGGATCCTCGGCCGTGCCGAGCGCGACGAGGCGGTCGCCGGCCGAGAAGACGGCCACGGCGGCGCCGATGGGCGTGGGCGTCGCGGTGTAGCGGTAGGTCACGCCGCGCGGGACGCCGCCAGGAGCGCGCGCGTGCGCGGCCCGAGGCCGAGCTCCTCCGCCGCGACGAGCTGATCGTAGGTGTCGACGTCGTGCCGGAGCGTCGAGGACGCGGGCACGTCGAGGAGCGCGTGGCCGGCCCCGGCGTGCTTCTCGGCGGATCCGGCCCCGAAGCGCGGCTCGAACGTCGCGGGCGTGCGCCAGGTGACGAGGGTCGTGCCGAGCGCCGCCTCGTCCGCGACGAAACCGCGCTCCACGTCGCCCGCGAGCTCCAGTGCGCGGTCGAGGTCCTCGGGCGTGAGCGCGGGGAGGTCCCCGAGGAGGGCGGCGCGGGAGTCGTTCTCGGCCCGCTCGAGCCCCAGGCGCACGGCGCCGTTGAGGTTCATCCCGGGATCCTCCAGCCACCGGGCACCCGGGAACTGGGCGACGCCCGCCTGCACGTCGTCGTCGCTCGTGACGACGACGACCTCGTCGACCCGCGTCGCGGCCGCGGCGGCCGCGATCGTGTCGAGCGCGATCGCGAGCGCGATGCGTGGCCGGTCGGCCCCCGGGAGCTCGAGGCGCGACTTGCCGGACGCCGTCGTCTTCACGGGGACGACGATCGACCACCCCATCACGCCACCCGCCCGCGCAGCTTCGGCAGCACCTCGCGCCCGTAGAGCTCCAGGAAGTCGGCCTGGTCGTGCCCCGGGTCGTGGAAGACGAGGTGGGTGAAGCCGAGGTCGAGGTACGCCTGGATCCGCGCGACGTGCTCGTCGGGGTCGTCCGAAACGATGAACCGGCTCGCGGCGCGCTCGATGGGCAGCTCCTCCGCGAGGCGCTGCATCTCCATGGGATCGTCGACGCCCATCTTCTCCTCCGGCGTCAGCGCGAGCGGCGCCCAGAAACGCGTGTTCTCCAGCGCGCGGTCGCGGTCGGAGCGGAAGGAGACCTTCACCTCGAGCATCCGGTCGACGTCGCCGCGGTCGCGCCCGGCCTTCTCGATGCCCTCGTCGAACGCGGGCAGGAGCTTGTCGGCGTACAGCTCGGGGGCCTTGCCGCTCGTCGTGATCCAGCCATCCGCGATCCGGCCCGCGAGCCGCGTCGCCGCCGGACCCGACGCGCCGATGTAGATCGGCACCTCCTGGTCCGGCCGGTCGTAGATCGTCGCGTTCGAGGTGCGGTAGTAGGTGCCCTCGTAGCTCACGCGCTCCTCGCGCCACAGCTCGCGGATGAGGAGGATGGCCTCCTTCATCCGCTGGAAGCGCTCCGGCGGATCCGGCCAGGCCTGCCCGAGCGTCACCTCGTTGAGCGCCTCGCCCGTCCCCACGCCGAGGATCATGCGGCCCGGGTACATCGCGCCCAGCGTGCCGAACGCCTGCGCGATGACGCCGGGGTGGTACCGGAACGTCGGCGTCAACACGGACGTTCCGAGGAGGACGCGCGAGGTCGCCTCCCCGACGGATCCGAGCCACGGCAGGGCGGCGGGCGCGTGCCCGCCCTCGTGCATCCACGGCTGCATGTGGTCGCTCAAGAAGACGGAGTCGAAGCCGTTCTCCTCGGCCCCGACGGCGAAGTCGAGGAGCTCTCGCGGGGCGAATTGTTCGGCGGAGGCCTTGTAGCCGAATCGGAAGGGCACGGTCATGAGGAGGTTCCTTCGTTCTGCAGGGCGGGCGACGCCTCGCGGCGGGCGCGGGACAGTCGCGCGCGGAAATCTGAGACGGAGCCGGGCCACAGAAGGGTCAGCCTCCCGCTCCGGTCGTCAACGTACCAGTTCGCGCACCCCCCGGTGAGCCAGGGGGTGAGCGCGGCGCGACGCGCGATATCCGCGGTCGCGGCGCGCTCCGCGGCGGCCGTCACGCGGACGGGGTCGGGAAACGCGAACGGCGCCGTGACGCGCTCGGCGATGAGCGCGGCGGCGGTCTCGGCCTGCGCCTCCGAGAGGAGGACGGACGAGTTGTGCCCGAGCGAGGCGTTCGGACCGTTGAGCACGTAGAGGTTCGGGAAGCCCGGCACGAGGGTGGACGCCACCGCCGTCATCCCCTCAGACCAGTGCGCGGCGAGGGTCTCGTCGCCCTCGCCCGTGACGAGGCCGGCGTAGGGCTGGCGCGTGGTCTCGAACCCCGTCGCGAGCACGATCATGTCGGCCTCGTAGCGGGCGCCGGAGGCGGCGACGAGCTCGCCGCCGCGCACCTCGGCGAGCGCG
Source organism: Microbacterium sp. ZXX196 (assembly GCF_009709595.1). Taxonomy (NCBI): domain Bacteria; kingdom Bacillati; phylum Actinomycetota; class Actinomycetes; order Micrococcales; family Microbacteriaceae; genus Microbacterium; species Microbacterium sp. ZXX196. The sequence goes on along the minus strand of NZ_WMEE01000017.1, from coordinate 35,041 downwards.
GAGGGCTCGAGGGCGACCGCGCCCGACGCGAGGGCGGGGTAGAAGTCGTCGCTGAGGAGCACCCGCTTGCAGCCGAAGGCGTAGTCGGGCGTGAGCGCGGCGCGGAGCGCGGGATCCGTGACCTGCCGGGCGAGGTGGGCGAGGGCGACGCCCCGCATGCGCGCCGATTCGACCGGATCCCCGGAGCGCGAGGCGAGCCGGGCCTCGCCCTGGGCGAAAAGCTCCTCGCGGTGCGCGGACAGGGCGGCCGGATCCGCGGCGAATCGGGCGCGGTCCGCGGCGTCGATGGGATGGTCGCCGCGGGGCACGATCCAGGCGGGGCTGCGCTGGAAGAGCGTCACCCGCGCGCCGAGGCGCGCCAGCTCCGGCACGAGCTGGATGGCGGACGCGCCCGTTCCGACGACCGCGACGCGGCGGCCGGCGACCCGCTCGCGCCCGGCCGCGTCGTGGTCCCAGCGCGCCGAGTGGAAGAGCACGCCGCCGAAGGTCGCAAGGCCGGGAATCTCGGGGATCCTCGGCTCGGTGAGGCGCCCGGCCGCGAGTACGAGGTGATCGGCGACGATGCGCCCCGGGCCCCGCCCCGTCGTCTCGACGGCCCAGTCGGATCCGCTCCACCTGGCCGCGGAGAGCGCGGTGTCGAGGAGGATGTGCGAGCCGAGGCCCTCGTCGGCGACGATCTTCTCGAGGTAGGCCTGGATCTCGTGGCCCGGGGCAAAGACGCGCGACCACGCGGGCGACGGGTGCGACGCGAGGCTGTAGAGATGCGAGGGCACGTCGCACGCGATCCCGGGGTAGGTGTTGTCGCGCCACGTCCCGCCCACGCGCCCCGCGCGCTCGACGATGACGAATGACTCGACGCCGGCCTCCCGGAGGGCGAGGGCTTGCGCGATGCCCGCGAACCCCGCGCCGACGATGACGGCGTCGACCCGCAGCGCGCCCGTCACGCCGGCACCTCGGCGCGGCGCGCGTCGCCGTAGGTCGTCGTGCGCACCCGCAGCGGGCGAAAGAGGGGCTTGACGAGAGCGCGCGCGGCCTCGACCGGCAGCTCCGCGCCCGCCTCGACCCCGCTCGCGGGACCCACCCGGCCGTCGCGCAGCGTGCCGCCGAGGTCGTCGCCGCCCGCGCGGAGGAGCGCGGGCACGGCCGCACGCCCGTGGCGCGGCCAGGGGATCTGGACGTGCGGGATCTTGCCCGTGAGCATCAGGCGCGCGACGGCGACCATGGCGCGGTCCTCGTCGGCGGCCGCGCGGCCGGGGACGAGCGGCCGGCCGCCTCCCGGCAGCGGGATCGGCACGAACTCGCGGAACCCGCCGGTATCGGCCTGGATCGCGAGGAGGTCGCGGAGGTGCGCGACGCGCTCGGCCGCGGTCTCGACGTGGCCGTAGAAGAGGACGGAGGTGGACGAGAAGCCGGCCCCGTGCGCCGCGCGGACGATCTCGCGCCAGCGGTCGATGCCCAGGTCCTCTGGCGCGACGAGCTCCCGCACCCGCTCGCTGAGGATCTTCACCCCCGTGCCCGGCACCGTGTCGACGCCGGCCGCGCGCATCGCCTCGAGCGCGCCCGCGACCCCGAGGCCCGTCCGGTCGGCGAGGTCGGCGATGTCGCGCGGGCGGAACGCGTGGAGGTGGATCTCCGGGGCTGCCTCGCGGATCGTCCGGGCGATGTCGAGGTAGGCGTGCGGATCCTCGCCCGGTGCGAGCGTCCCCTGCACGCAGATCTCGCTGAGGCCGAGGCTCCAGGCGTCGCGCGCCATGTCGGCGAGGCCCTCGAGGTCGTAGGCGCCGGGCTCGGCGCCGCCCCGCGCGCGAAAGAGCGACGACGAGATGTTCCGGTTGTCGACGATGCTGACGGCCTCGCCCACCGTGTATCGGCGCACGTCGTCCGCCGTGTCGACGAGCGCGTCGAGCTCGTCGCCCGTCGCGGTGAGGAGCCTCTCCCACTCCTCGTCGCCGAGGGATCCCGGATCCTGCGCGGCGCGCTCGATGACCGCGGCGATGAGGCCGCCGGGCGCGCTGAGCGTGGGGGACGCGGGTGGGCCGGCGTGCCGGATCGGATCGCCGGGCGCCGCCCCGACCGGCACGGCGCCCTCGCGCGCCAGGCCCGTGTCAGGGTCGCGGAGCGCGTCGACCGGACCGCGGAGCGCGGGCGAGATCCACTCGGGCCCGAGGAACTCGGGGTGCGCCGTCAGGCGCTCGCGCAGCGTGAAGCCGAGCTCGGTCGTGCGCGCGGCGAGGTCGTCGAGGTGCGGCCACGGCCGCTCGGGGTTGACGTGGTCGGCCGTCAGCGGGGACACCCCGCCGAAGTCGTCTGCGCCCGCCCGCGCCAGCAGCTCGAGCTCGACGGTGTCCTGCAGGTTCGGCGGGACCTGCACGCGCATGGCCGGCCCGAACACGAGGCGCGTGACCGCGACCGCGGCGGCGTACTCGATCAGCTGCGCGTCGGGCGCGTGCTGCATCGCCGTGCGCGGCTTCGCGCGGAAGTTCTGCACGATGATCTCCTGCAGGTGCCCGTGCCGCTCGTGCGCGTCGCGTAGCGCGACCATCGACTCCGCGCGGTCCGCGATCGTCTCGCCGATGCCCACGAGGATCCCGGTCGTGAAGGGGATCCGTGCCCGCCCGGCATCCTCCAGGAGCTGCAGGCGCACCGCCGGATCCTTGTCGGGGGATCCGTAGTGCACCTCGCCGCGGTTCTCGAACAGCGCGCGCGAGGTGGTCTCGAGCATGACGCCCATGGACGGCGCGACGTCGCGCAGGCGGGCGAGCTCCTCCGGGCGCATGACGCCGGGGTTGAGGTGGGGCAGCAGGCCCGTCTCGTCGAGGATGAGCCGGGCCATGGCGCCGACGTAGTCGAGCGTCGAGGCGTACCCGTGGCCGTCGAGCCAGGCGCGGGCCTCGTCCCAGCGCGCCTCGGGTCGGTCGCCGAGGGTGAGCAGTGCCTCCTTGCAGCCGAGCGCCTGGCCCTGGCGCGCGACCGAGAGGACCTGCGCGGCGCTCATATACGGCGGCTTGTGGGCGGCGAGGAGCTGGCCCGGGGTGTCGACGAAGACGCAGTAGTGGCAGCGGTCGCGGCACAGGGTCGTGAGCGGGATGAACACCTTGCGGGAGTAGGTGATGATCCCGGGGCGCCCCGCGCGCCGGAGGCCCTCGTCGCGGGCGCGGGACGCGAGGTTCAGGACGCGATCGAACGCGGGCCCGGTCGCGCCGAGGAGCGCCTCGGCGTCCGCCGCGTCGAGGCGCTCGCCGCGCTCCGCGCGCGCCAGAGCCCGGTCGAGGGGGGAGGGGGAGGTCACGCTCATCACCGCCCAGTTTCCCACCGCCCGGGGGCACCGGGCGCGCGAAGAGGGGTCTGCGCGGGGTCCGGATGGCCTCCGCGCCGAGAGCCGCGCGGGTGCAATGATGGGGGCATGGTCAGCTTGCTCGTCGATTCCGAGCTCCTCGAGGTGCAGCTCGCCCCGCTGGAGCGCCGTCTCGCACTCCGCAAGGATCCGCTCCGGATCCCGCGGGTCGCGATCGGCCGCGTGCAGCTGACGGACGATCCGTTCACCTGGATCCGCGGCGTGCGCGCCCCGGGCACCCACGTTCCGAACCGTCTGGCATACGGGACGTGGAAGTCGGTGTTCGGCGACGACTTTCTCGCCGTGCGGCCCGGTCGGCCGGGCGTCGTGCTCGACCTCGCCGACGGCGAGGAGTTCCAGCGCGTGGTGCTGTCGACGAGGCACGGCCTCGCGCTCGCCCGCGCGTTGCAGGGCGACGAGGAGCGCGAGGCCGGCGAGGTCACCGAACTGACGTAATCGCGATCACCGACACGGCGTTGACTCGTCGGCCGGCGTCACGTCTCGCTCGCGACGCACCTCGTCGTGCGCGAGACGACGCCGCCGCCGCGGGCCTGACCCGGGCGGCGCCGTCGTCAGGAGGCCTCGGGGTCGCGCGTCGCGGCGGACCCGAACGCGGCCCCGGGGAAGCCGCGGGGCGCCGGGGACTCGGCGCCGGGGCCGTCGTCCTCCGCGTTGTCGGCGTCCTCGGCGAACATCGCGCGCAGCTGCGACGACCACTCGTCGACGTCGGCGTCGGTGTCTGCCGCCGTCCCGAAGGGGACGCCCGTGATGAGCGCGCCGGCCTCGTCCGCGGGGCGCGGCTCCGTCGCCTCGCGGTCCGCGGCCTCGTCGGCGTCTTCTGCGGCGCCCGCCACCTCGTCCTCGCTCGGCGCGTCGTCCCAGGGGGCGCCGTCGCCGGATTCGGCGACGGCGGCCTCGTCGGCGTCGATCGGGGCGTCCTCCGCGGCGTCCGCCGGCTCCGCGTCGTCGTCGGACTCCGTGGTGTCCTCGGACTCCGCGGAGTCCGCCTCGGCCGCGGTCTTGTCGCCCGCGTTATCGTCCGCGTCGGTCCCCGCGGGCTCCGTGTCGTCCGTGGCCTCGTCCGCGGCGGCGGGGGTCGCGGCGGCGTCCACGGCGTCGGCGTCCTCGGGCACATCCGCGTCGTCCGTCACGTCGGTGGCCTCGTCCGTGGCCTCGTCGGTCACATCGGCCACGTCGGCCTCGTCCTCGTCGTCGTCGTCCGCGTGCAGCGCGCTCGCGAGGCCCGCGAGCGCCGCGGATCCGGGCAGGGCGCGGTCGTGCGCCTCGATGTCGGCCTGCGACGGGTCGCCGCTCAGGAGCTCGTCGAAGCTGGGGGGTGCCTCGGCCTCGGCGGGCTCGTCGTCGCCGGCGGCGGGCTCCTCGGCGGGGCCCTCATCACCGGCGGGCGCGTCGTCCGCGAGCGCTGCGAGCGGGGCGGGCTCGAGCGCCGCGGTGCGCGCCGGGGCCTGCCATGTGCCCTCGATGATCTGCAGGTAGATGTCCTCGAGCGTCGGCCCGCGGTGGGTGAGCGTCGTCAGGGCGATGCCCTCGCGCGCCGCGAGCGCGCCGATCTGCGACGCGGTCGCGCCGTCGACGGCGATGCCCGACCGGAGCACGCGGTGGCCCAGCCCGGCCGACGCGAGTAGCGCGCCCAGCGCGTCGCGATCCGCGGAGTCGACCGTCACGGTGCCGCCCTCCGCCTCGCTGAGCAGCTCGATGGGGCCCTCGAACAGGAGCTGGCCTTCGTTGAGCACAAGCAGCGCGTCGGCCACCTGCTCGACCTCGCTGAGCAGGTGCGAGGACATGAGGACGGTGCGCCCCTCGTCGGCGAAGCGGCGCATGAGGAGGCGGATCCATCGAATCCCCTCGGGGTCCAGCCCGTTGGCCGGCTCGTCGAACACGAGGACGCCGGGGTCGCCGAGGAGCGCCTCGGCGACGACCAGACGGTGCTTCATGCCGAGCGACAGCGAGTCGATGCGCACGTCGCCCATGTCGGCGAGCCCCACGATCGTGAGGACCTCGGAGACGCGGCCCGTGCTCACGCCGACCTGCTTGGCCGCGCGCGCGAGGTACTTCGCCGCGGTCTTGCGGCGGAAGCGGTCGAGGGACCGCGTCGACAGCACGGATCCGATCGCGGCGGCGGGCCGCACGATCTGCGAATAGGGGCGCCCGCCGATGGTCGCGGATCCGCGGGTGGGGCGCAGCTGGCCCAGGAGGATGCGGAGCGTCGTCGTCTTGCCCGCCCCGTTCGGGCCGAGGAAAGCCGTCACGAGGCCCGGCTCGACGCGCGCCGTGAGGCTCGCCACCGCCGGGACATCCCCGAACACCATCGACACATCGGAGAATTCCAGCACCTTGCCGTCGCTCACGCGCACCTCCCTCATTCGTTGTGCGTTTCCCCTATCTTTGCCGATAACGCCTGGGAGGTGTGGGATCTGACCGCCGGTAACGTGTCCGGGGTGAGTGCACCCGAGGCCGACCCCCGCATCCGAGTTCGCGTTCGCGACGGCGTGGGGCGTATCACCCTGGATCGCCCTGAGGCGATCAACGCCGTAGATCTGTCGATGCTCACGACCGTGATGGCCGCGCTCGACGCCTGGCGCGAGGATCCGGAGGTCGATCTCGTCGTCTTCGACGGGGTGGGCGAGCGGGGGTTCTCGGCCGGCGGCGACGTGCGCGCGCTGTACGCCGGGATCGGTGCGGGCGAGGTCCGCGACGCGGAGGAGTTCTTCCGCACGGAGTACCGCATGAACGCCGTGATCGCCGAGTACCCGAAGCCCGTGGTCGCCTTCGCCGACGGGATCACGATGGGCGGCGGGATCGGCATGGCCGGGCACGCGCACGTCCGCATCGTCACGGAGACCTCGCGCCTCGCGATGCCCGAGACGCGGATCGGCTTCACCCCCGACGCCGGCGGATCCTGGCTCCTCGCCCGCGCGCCGGGGCGCATCGGCGAGTACCTCGCCCTCACGAGCGACGCGATGGACGCCGCCGACGCGATCTTCGCCGGGTTCGCCGACCACCTCGTGCCGCGGGCCGACCTCCCGGCCGTTCTGCACGCGCTCGAGACGCGGGCGGATCCCGCCACGCCCACGGAGCTCGTCCTGCTGTTCGACGAGACCCCCGAGGAAAGCGGCCTCGCCGCCGCCCGCGCGTGGATCGACGACGCGTTCTCGCGCGACACCCTGCCGGAAATCCTCGAGCGGTTGCGCGAGCTCGCGGCCGACCCGCGATGGGCGGCCGACGTGCGCTCGCCCGCCACCGCGCTCGCCGCCCTCGAAGAGCGCCCGCCGACCGCGCTCGCCGTCACGCTCGCCGCGATCCGGTCCGCGCGCGCCCTCCCCGGGCTGAGGGCCGCGCTCGAGCAGGAGTTCCGCCTCATCGGCTGGTTCGCGACGACGCAGCCCGACATGCTCGAGGGGATCCGCGCGCAGATGGTCGACAAGGACCGCCGCCCGCGGTGGCACCCCGCGACGCTCGCCGAGCTTCCCACCGACATCGTGGGCGAGGCCTTCTCCCACGAGAACCCCCGCCCCCTGTTCTAACGCCCGCGCCCGACGCGCGAAATGCGTCGCGAGATGACATACGCCCGCTACCGGGCGATCACATGCCGTGCCTAGGGTGGGCACGGGAGGCGATCGGATGGCGCGGGTAGAGGACTTCGGCACGTACGGCGTGTGGCTGTGGGAGAGCGCGTGGACGCCGGGCGTCGCGGCCGTGGCCGAGCGCCTCGGCTACACGACGCTGTGGATCGGCGGATCCCCGGATGCGGAGCTCGCGAGCGTCGAGGCGGTGCTCAACGAGACCGAGCGCGTCGTCGTCGCCACGGGCATCGTCAACATCTGGCAGGCGGATCCCGTCGAGGTCGCGGCGTCCTACCTGCGCATCACCGACCAGCACCCGGGCCGGTTCGTCGTCGGCATCGGCTCGGGGCACCGCGAGGCCACCCCCGAGCGCGTCCGTCCGCTCGCGGCGCTCGGGCGGTACCTCGACGTGTTCGACGCGGAGGGCGTGCCGCCCGAGCAGCGCCTGCTCGCGGCGCTCGGCGACAAGACGCTCGCGCTCGCCGCGGAGCGCACACTCGGGGCCCACCCGTACCTCACGACGCCCGCGCACACGGCGCACGCGAAAAAGATCGTGGGCGAGCGGCTGCTCGCGCCCGAGCTGAAGGTGTCGCTCGCGGCCACGCCGGACGAGGCCCGCGCCACGGCCCGCGCCTTCCTCGACCGATACCTGCGGCTCGAGAACTACGTCGGCGCGCTGAAGCGGTTCGGCGCGAGCGAGGCGGACGTCTCGGACGGCGGATCCGACGCTCTCATCGATCTCGTGGCGGCGAACCCGACGGCCGCGGCCGCGGCGGCGGGCATCGGCCGCCATCTCGCGGCGGGCGCCACCCACGTCGGCGTGCAGCCGCTCGGCGCCGACATCCTCGGGTCGCTCGAGCGCGTCGCCGACGCCGTCGGGCTGACCGACGGCGCATAGGGCGTCAGTCGTCGCGACTCGGGGCGGGTGTGTCGTCGGGGAGGAGCTTCAGCCCGACGACCGCGCCGACGATCCCGGCGATGAAGAGGAGCTTCGGCGCCGACACGGCCTCGGCGCCGGCCGCCATGGCGTAGGCGACGGTGAGCGTCGCGCCGACGCCCACCCAGACCGGGTAGGCCGTGGCGATCGGGATGCGCTTCGCCGCGACGCCGAGCCCGACCATGCTCGCGGTGAGGGCGACGAGGAACACGCCGGTCGGGAGCGGCCGCGTCAGCCCGTCCGACAGGCCGAGCGCGGTCGCCCACACCGCCTCGAAGACGGCGCTGACGAGGAGAATTACCCATGCCACGTCAGCTCACCGCCTTCAGGCCGACGATCGAGCTCACGAGCAGCGCGAGCAGCAGGATCCGCGCGGCCGTGGCGCGCTCCCCACGCGTGAGGAGCGCCCACGCGACCGTGAGCGTGGCGCCGACCCCGACCCACACGGCGTAGGCCGTGCCCGTGTCGAGGCCCGTCATCGCCCAAGCGAGCCCGGCCATGCTCCCCACCAGCGACGCCGTGAACAGCACGGCCGGCTTCCAGCGGCGGAATCCGCGCGACGCGGCCAGCGCCGAGGCCCAGACGGCCTCCAGCATGCCCGACGCGATCAGTACGACCCATTCCATGACGAGGGTCACCCCTTCGCGGCCGTCTTGTCGCTGTGCGGGTACGGCTCCCTCGTCCGCGGATCCGCGTGATCCGGATCCGCGGACGAGGCTAGCACGCGCCTACCCGTCGGCGGCGGGCGGGCCGCCCACCACGGGCACCTCGGCGGTGCCGAGGGATTCCTCGATCGCCGCGACCTCGTCGACGTCGACCGCCGCGTGCTCGAACTGGCTCTGGTAGAGCCGCCAGTACGCGCCGCGGCCCTGGATGAGCGCGTCGTGCGTGCCTTGCTCGACGATGCGGCCCTTCTCCATCACGAGGATGAGGTCGGCGTCGCGGATGGTCGAGAGGCGGTGCGCGATGACGAACGAGGTGCGGCCCTCGCGCAGCGCCGCCATCGCCTTCTGCAGCAGGAGCTCCGTGCGCGTGTCGACCGAGCTGGTCGCCTCGTCGAGGATGAGCACCTGCGGGCGCCTTACGAAGGCGCGGGCGATCGTCACGAGCTGCCGCTCGCCGGCCGAGAGGTTCGCGGCCTCCTCCTCCAGCACGGTGTCGTAGCCGTCCGGCAGCGAGTGCACGAATCGGTCGACGTACGTGGCCTCGGCCGCGCGGCGCACCTCGTCGTCGGTCGCGTCCGCGTTGCCGTACCGGATGTTCTCGCGGATGGATCCGGAAAACAGCCAGGGATCCTGCAGGACCATGCCCGTGCGCCCGCGCAGGTCGCCGCGGGTCATCTGGGCGACGTCCTGGCCGTCGAGGCGAATGGCCCCGCCGCGCGCCTCGTAGAAGCGCATGAGGAGGTTCACGAGCGTCGTCTTGCCGGCGCCGGTGGGCCCGACGATCGCGACGGTGTGGCCCGGCTCGACGCGGAAGGACAGGTCCTCGATGAGCGGCTGATCGTCGGAGTACGAGAACGTGACGCCGTCGAAGGAGATCACGCCCGCGCCGTCCGCCGGCGCCGTCGGGGCGTCGTCGCGATCCGGCTCCTCCTCGTCCTCGTCCAGCAGCTCGAAGACCCGCTCGGCCGACGCGGTGCCCGACTGGACGACGGGCAGCATGCCGCCGAGCTCGGTGAGCGGCTGCGTGAACTGCTGGGAGTACTGCACGAAGGCTTGGACGTCGCCGATGCGGATCTGCCCGTTCGCGACCATGATCCCGCCGAGCACCGCGATGCCCGCGTAGGTGAGGTAACCGACGAACTGCATCGACGGCATCATCACGCCGGAGAGGAATTGCGCCTGGAACGAGGCGCCGAACAGCTCCTCGTTCTCCTCGTCGAACGCCTCGGCGACGGCCTTCTCGCGGCCGTAGACCTTCACGAGCGCGTGGCCCGAGAAGGACTCCTCGACCCGCGAGTTCAGGCGCCCGACCTTGCGCCACTGCGCCTGGAACGCCTTCTGCGACTTCGGACCGATGACGCCCATGATGATCGCGATGAGCGGCAGGGACACGAGCGCGACGAGCGCGAGCTGCCACGAGATCGAGAACATCATCCCGATGACGCCGACGACCATGAGCAGCGATGTGATCGCGCCCGACAGCGACTGCTGCAGCGTCTGGGTCATGTTGTCGACGTCGTTGGTGACGCGGCTGATCAGCTCGCCGCGCTGCACGCGGTCAAAGTAGCTCAGCGGCAGGCGGTGGATCTTCGCCTCGATGTCCTCGCGGACGCGCCACATCGTGCGCACCATGACGACGTTGATGATGTAGCCCTGGAGCCACTGCAGCAGCGCGGAGACGACATAGATCGACAGCGCCCACACGACGACCGTGCGCAGCTGCGCGAAGTCCACCCCGTCGCCCGGGGAGAAGTTCTGCATCGCGGCGACCATGTTCGCGAAGTCGTCCTGCCCCGACGCCTCCAGTGCGGCCACGACCTCGGCCTGGCTCATGCCCTCGAACCCGGACCCCAGCATCTGGGACATCACGCCCTCGAAGACGATGTTCGTGGCCTCGCCGAGCACGCGCGGGCCCGCCACCGAGAGAACGACGCCGAGCGCGCCGAGGAGGGTCGCGAACCCGAACACCCAGGCGTACGGGCGCAGGAGGCCAATGAAGCGTCGGAAGCTCGGCCAGAAGTTCTGGGGCTTGCCGCCCATCGCGCCCGGCTCGTTCGCGCCCGCGGCCGCGATCGCCTCGTGCGTCTGGCGCTCCTCCTCGCGGTCCGGGGTCTGGACGTCGCCGCTCATGCGTGCACCTCGCTCTCGTCCGCGCCGCGCTGGGAGGCGACGATCTCGCGGTAGGTCTCGCTCGTCTCGAGGAGCTCCTCGTGGGATCCGACCCCGGCCATGCGGCCGTCGTCGAGGACGACGATGCGGTCGGCATCGGTGATCGTCGAGACGCGCTGCGCGACGACGATCTTCGTCACCTCCGGCAGCTCGCGCCAAAGCGCCTGGCGCAGCCGCGCGTCGGTCGTGAGGTCGAGCGCGGAGAACGAGTCGTCGAAGACGAGGATGTCGGGCTGGTGCACGATCGCGCGGGCGATCGCGAGGCGCTGGCGCTGGCCGCCCGAGACGTTCGTGCCGCCCTGGGCGATCGCCGTGTCGAGGCCGTCGGGCTTGTCGCGCACGAAGTCGGCCGCCTGCGCGATCTCGAGGGCGCGCCACAGCTCGTCGTCCGTGGCGTCCTCGCGGCCGAAGCGGAGGTTCGTCGCGATCGTGCCGCTGAAAAGGAACGGCCGCTGCGGCACGAGCCCGATGCCCCGCCAGAGCGTGTCGAGGTCGGCCTCCGTCACGTCGACGCCCTGCGCGCGGACCGTGCCCGCCGTCGCGTCGAACAGGCGGGGGATGAGGGAGATGAGCGTCGACTTGCCGGCGCCCGTCGAGCCGATGATCGCGACCGTCTCGCCCGGATCCGCGCGGAAGGTGATGCCCGAGAGCACCGGCGCCTCGGCGCCCGGATAGGTGAAGCCCACGTCGCGGAACTCGGCCGCGCCGAGCCGCGGCATCTCGGCCACGGGGTGCGCCGGGGGCACGAGCGTTGTCTCGCTCGCGAGCACCTCGCCGATGCGCTCGGCCGAGACCGAGGCGCGGGGGATCATGATCGCCATGAAGCTCGCCATCATGACGCCGCCGAGGATCTGCCCGACGTACTGCATGAACGCGAACAGCGTGCCGATCTGCGTGTTTCCGGCGTCGACCTCGATGCCGCCGAACCACACGACTGCGACGATCGTGACGTTCAGCACGAGCATGACGAGCGGGAACATGAGCACGAAGAGCGACCCGACCTTGCGGCCGACGACCATGATGTCGGTGTTCGCGAGGCGGAAGCGGTCCTCCTCGATCCGCTCGCGGACGAACGCGCGCACGACGCGCACGCCCGTGAGCTGCTCGCGCATGATGCGGTTCACGGCGTCGAGGCGGGTCTGGTAGCTCCGGAACAGCGGCACCATGCGGCTGATGATGAGCCCCGCGAGCGCCAGGAGGACGGGGATGGACACCGCGAGGATCCAGCTGAGGCCCACGTCCTGCCGGACGGCCATAATGATGCCGCCGATCGCCATCATGGGCGCCATGACGAGCATCGTCGCGCTCATCATCGCGAGCATCTGCACCTGCTGGACGTCGTTCGTGTTGCGCGTGATGAGCGACCCCGCGCCGAACGACGAGACCTCGCGCTCGCTGAAACCCGAGACCTTGCGGAAGACGTCGCGCCGGATGTCGCGGCCGAGGCCCATGGCCGCGCGCGCGGCGCAGAGCGTCGCGACGATCGCCGCGAGGATCTGCCCGAGGGCGACGAGGAGCATCCACAGGCCCGTGCGGACGATATAGCCCACGTCTCCGCTCGCGACGCCGTTGTCGATGATGTCGGCGTTGAGGGTCGGGAGGAAGAGCGCCGCGAGCGCGGAGCACAGCTGGAAGACGAGCACGCCCACCAGGAGGAGGCGATACCGCGCGAGGTATCGCGTGAGGATTTTCCGGAGCACGGATAGAGCACACCACACCCCACCGACATCGGGAAGCCCGCGCGCGGCTGCGCCGCCCTGTCCCGCGCGAGTGGGGAGAATGGATCCATGCCGATCCGCTTCCGCGCCGCCCACGATCAGATCCCGACGTTCGCGCGCGCGGACCTGCCGGAAGACCTCGTGCGGGCGTGCTTCAACGAGCCGCACGTCCCGCCGCTCCCGGGCCTGGAGGAGGCGATCCGCGCCGAGATCCCGCGCCTGAACGAGTACGGATCCGCCCTCGACGCGGCGCGCGCCGCGGTCGGCCGCGCGCACGGCCGCGCCCCCGAGGAGGTGCTGTTCGGCTCCGGCAGCATGGACCTCATCCGCGCGCTCGTGGGCGCCGTGTGCGAGCCGGGCGACGAGGTGCTCTTCAGCTGGCCCACCTTCGAGGGGTACGTCTCCGCGTGCCACACGCACGGGGCGACGCCGGTGACGGTGCCGGCGACGCCGGACGGCGCGCCCGACGTGGCGGCGCTCGCCGCGGCCCTCACCCCGCGCACCCGCGTCGTCATCGTCGCGACGCCGGACAACCCCTCGGGGCGCGCGCTGACGGGGGAGGAGCTGGAGCGGCTCGCGGCGGCGATCCCCGGCGACGTCGTGCTCGCCCTCGACGAGGCCTACAGCGACTTCGCGACGAGCCCGCGCGCCCGCTTCGGCGCTCCGGTGTTCGGCGACGCGATCGCCCTGCCGGACGGCGCGGTCGTCCTACGGACCCTTTCAAAGGCCGCGGGGCTTGCGAGCCTCCGCGTCGGGTACGCGCTCGGCCGCCCGGAGGTCATCGCGGGGCTCGCGAAGATGCGCACGGAGAACGGGGTCGACCGGCTCGCGATCGCCGCCGCCGCGTTCTGCTTCTCCGACGCCGGGCTCGACGCGATCGACGAGCGGGTCGCCTGGATCGTCGCCGAGCGCCAGCGCATCGAGCGCACGCTTCGCGACCGGATGGAGCGCGCGGAGGCCGAGGGCGAGCCGTCGATCCCGGTCCCGCACTCGGACGGCAACTTCGTGTGGCTCCCGGTGGGCGAGCGCGCCGAGGAGCTCGCGACGGAGCTGCGGACGACTGCGCGGATCCTCGCCCGGGCGTTCCCGGGGCTCGGCGTGCGGTACACGGTCGTCGAGGCGGAGCACAACGACCGCTTCATCGACGCCGTCAGCGCGTGGGCGACGACGCAGCGATAGCCGCGCGGGAGGGCGTCAGTCGCCGATGCCCAGGAGCTCGAGCGGGTGCGTCAGCCGCCACTCGAGGCTGGGGCGCGGCAGGTCGCCCGTCGTGACGAGGATCACCTCGTCGCTGTCGAGCGCGCCCGACACCGTGGCCGTGCCGACCTCGTCGCCGGCGTCGTCGCCGATCTCGATCGTGTAGTCGCTCGAGATCTCGCCGAGCTCGGAGTTCCAGAGCGTGAGCTGGGCCGCGCCGTCCGTGACGATGTCGGTCGTCCCGCCCCAGGGCGTGGTCGCGGTGGCGACGACCGTGCCCGCCGGCAGCGCCTCCGCGGGCTGCAGGGCCGCCGTCGCGGCCGCGAGCAGGTCGCGGCTCACCTGCGCCTGCGCGTCCGAGTCGAGCTGGCCCATGACCGCGGCGTATACGCGGATCGGCTCCTCGCCGCCCGTGTCCACGTCTTTCGCGGTCGTGAGGTTGTAGGTGACGACGTTCCACTCGTCGAGGTGGCCCGTCTTGATCCCCACGATCCCGTCCTCCGAGATCAGCGGGTTGGAGTTTTCCACGATGCCCGCGCCCGGCAGCTCCACGATCTCCTGGGCGACGATCTCCGCCACGACGGGGTTCGCGAGCGCCAGCTCGGACACGCGCACCATCGAGGTCGGCGTCGACCGGTTGTCGACGCCGATTCCCGTGGCGTCGACGACGACCGTGTCCGTGATCCCGTTGTCCTGCAACCAGGCGATCGCGTCGGTCGTGTAGGCGAGGCGGTCGCCCTCCCACAGCGCGTCGACGAGCTTATTGGCGTAGTTCCCGGCGGATCCCATGAGGATCCCCTCGAGCATCTGCCGGTACGTCAGCGTCCCGCCGATCGGCACGTCGAGCGCCGACTCGTTCTGCCAGCGCAGCGCGTCGGCCTCGATCTGGTCGAGGTATCCGAAGTCGTAGGACGGGCCGTCCTCGCCCGCCTCGAGCGGCTGCCGGTCGAGAAGCACCATGACCGTGATGACCTTCGTCAGGCTCGCCATGGGCGCGGCGGTCTCGGCCACGCCCGTCTCGGACGAGCTGAGGATCTCGCCCGTGCCCGCGACCGAGACGGCCGCCTGGCCGTTGGTGGGCCACGGGAGGTTCGCGCTGGCACCGACGGGGGTGTCGACCTCGACGGCCGAGACGGTGGGCGAGACGTTGTCGAGCGGCCAGACGGCGAAGGCGACGACGTACGCGACCGCGAGGATGATCGCCGTCACGATCGGGGCGAGGACCGCGCCGGCCCAGCGGCGCCGGCGCTTCTCGGGAACGAGGTCGGCCTGCAGCCCGACGAGCGGGGACTGCCCCGTCGCGACGCTCTCCGCGGTGAGCCAGGCGAGCGCCTGCTCGGCCTGGTTGTCGGCGTCGTGGGGAACATACGCCGTGCGCACGCGCGGATCGGGTGCGTCGGGTGCGGCCACGACGGTCTCCTCGGGAGTCGGCTCGGCGGGCGGGCGCACGATCTCGCCCGGGGCATCGGCGTGGGCGGCCGCGGCGGCGCCGGCGGCGGCCGCGAGGGCGGGGGCCGCGGCCGGGGGCTCGGCCGCCGCGTCGTCCCACTCGTCCGAGGCCGGGTCCGTCATGAGCTCGGCGTCGACCTCGTCCGACTCGTCGGCCGGGGTCTCCTCGAGCGACGGCGGCGCGGGCAGCGAGATCGGCCCCGACATCGGGGCGGGCTCGGCGGGCACGACCTGGCCGTCGGAGATGACGGGCAGCGACTGCGTGGCGGTGCCGAGCAGCTGCTGGAGGTCTTCCTCGGGCGTCTCGCTGCGGCGCCGGAACCCGCGGAACATCTCCGCGATGATGCGCACCGAGTCGGTCTGCGGCTCGGGCTCGTCGACGAACGCGACCGCCGCGTCCGGTTCCGTGGCGCCCGGGGCGTCGGCGGGCGGATCCGCGGGGGCCTCGGGCATCGCGAACAGCCCCGTGATCGTGGGGACGGGCTCCGTGGGGGGCGCGTGCCCCTCCTGCGGCGCGGCGTCCGAGGGGGTGCCCTCGTCGCCGCGGGGGCGCCCATCGTCAGTGCTCACGTAGGTCAACTTACGTGATCGCTCTCGCGGATCCCCGCAGATCGGCCCGGCGAAACCTCACGATCGCATTTCGGAACGCAGGTGGCGTGGCCCCGGCCCGCGTGCCTATACTCCCAGGCGCCGAGGAAATCACCTCGATCGTTCCCGCCGCGTCGCGGGGCGACAACCACGGGAGTCCGAGAAGCCGGGCTGAGAGGGCGCGAGCCGCGCGCCGACCGTCGAACCTGATCCGGATCATGCCGGCGCAGGAAGGGAGAAACATGAGCGCTTCCGCGCGCACTCATTCCGCTCAGACCACCGGGGGAGCCCGGCTCCGCTGGCGGGTCGTCGACATCGTCGTGGCCAGCGTCATCGCCGTGGCGTGCTCCGTCGTGTTCCTCGTCTGGAACGTCGGCTACGAGCTGCCGGGGAGCGTGCTCGGCGCGATCGCCCCGGGCCTCGGCGGGCTCATGGCGGGCCCGTGGCTCATCGCGGGCGTCATCGGCGGTCTCGTCGTGCGCCGCCCCGGCGCGGCCGTCTACACCGAGGTCGTCGCCGCCGTCATCTCGGCGCTCGTCGGCAACCAGTGGGCCGCCCTCACGATCGTCTCCGGCGTCGTGCAGGGGCTCGGCGCCGAGATCGTCCTCGCGCTGTTCCTGTACCGCCGGTTCGGGCCCGTCGTGGCCGTCCTCGCGGGCGCGCTCGCGGGCCTCGCGTGCGGCATCAACGACCGCGTGCTCTGGTACGCGGGGGCCGACGCGGCGTTCACCACGATCTACATCGCCTCGACGACGCTCTCCGGCGCGGTCATCGCCGGCCTCGGCGGCTGGCTCGTCGTCCGAGGGCTCGCCGCCACGGGCGCGCTCGGCCGCTTCGCCGCGGGTCGCACGTCCGCATCGCGCGTGTGACCGGCGCGCGGGTCGACGCCCGGGCGTGGGGGTGGCGCTATGCGTCGCGCCTCGCCTGGGCGGCGCGCGGCCTCGACCTCGCGGTCGAGCCGGGCGAGCGGATCCTCCTGTCTGGGCTCTCCGGGTCCGGCAAGTCCACCCTCCTGCACGCCCTCGCCGGCGTGCTGGGCGGCGCCGACGAGGGCGAGGAGGAGGGCCAGCTCGCGGTCGACGGCGCGGATCCGCGCGCGATCCGGGGGCGCGCCGGGCTCGTGTTGCAGGATCCGGACACGCAGGCCGTCATGCACCGCGTCGGCGACGACGTCGCCTTCGGGTGCGAGAACCTCGGCGTGCCGCGCGCGGAGACCTGGCGCCGCGTGCGGGAGGCGCTGGCGCTCGTCGGCCTCGACGTCGGCCTCGACCACTCCACCTCCGCGCTCTCGGGCGGCCAGAAGCAGCGCCTGGCGCTCGCCGGGGCGCTGGCGATGCGGCCGGGCCTGCTGCTCCTCGACGAGCCGACCGCGAACCTCGACCCGGACGGCGTCGGCGAGGTGCGCGACGCCGTTCGGAGGGTCGCGGACGAGACGGGCGCCACGCTCGTGATCGTCGAGCACCGCGCCGACGTGTGGCGCGGCGTCATCGACCGCGAGGTCCGGCTCGGCGACGCCGCCCCGGACGCCGCCGGGTTCGACGCGGGGGCGCCGCTCGCGCGCCCAGGCGAGACGCTGCTGGCGGCGGAGGGCCTCCGGGTCGGCCGCACCCGCGGCGTCGCCGTCGCGGGTCCCGTCGATCTCGAGATCCGCGCGGGCGAGGTCACGGGCATCACGGGGCCGAACGGTGCGGGGAAGTCGACGCTCGGGCGCACGCTCGCCGGCCTGCTGCCCGCCGTGGGCGGATCCGTCGTGGCGTCCGACGCGCTGCGGGGCGGCGCCGGAGCGGATCCGTTCCGCTGGTCCTCCCGCCAGCTCCTCACCCGCATCGGCACGGTGCTGCAGTCGCCCGACCACCAGCTGCTCGCGCGGACCGTCCGCGGCGAGCTCGAGGTCGGGCCCCGGGCGCTGAGGCTCTCCGCCGACGAGGTCGCCGCGCGCTCGGACGACCTGCTCGCCCGGATGCGGCTCGACCGGCTGTCCCGGGCCCACCCGCACACGCTGTCGGGCGGCGAGAAGCGCCGGCTGACGGTCGCCGCGATGCTCGCGACCCGCCCGCGCGTGTGCGTGCTCGACGAGCCGACCTTCGGGCAAGATCCGCGCACGTGGCGCGAGATGGTGGACGTCATCGGCGCCCTCGCCCGGGCCGGGTCCGCCGTCGTCGCGATCACGCACGACCGCGACCTGCTCCGCGCGACCGGCGCCCGCGAGATCGCGCTGGAGGCCGCGTGATCCCCGACCTCGGCGCCGCCACCGGGCCGCTGTCCCGCATCAACCCCGTCGCGAAGCTCGCCGCCGCGCTCCTCATCGCCCTCCCGCTCGTCGTCACGATCGACGTCGTATCGGGCCTCACGGCGCTCGTGCTCGAGCTGCCCCTCCTGTTCGCGAGCGGGCTGTCGGCGCGGTCTTTCTGGATCCGCACGCTCCCGGTCTGGATCGCGGCCCCGCTCGCGGCGCTGACGATCGCGCTCTACGGCGCGCCGTCGGGCGAGACGCACGTGCGGTGGCTCCTCGTCCACGTCACGGACGGATCCCTCGAGCTGGCGGTCGCCACGCTGTTCCGCGTGCTCGCGATCGCGCTTCCCGGCATCGTCCTGTTCGCCGGCGTCGACCCGACCGACCTCGCCGACGGGCTTGCGCAGCGCGCGCGCCTGCCCGCCCGGTTCGTGCTGGGGGCCCTCGGGGGCATGCGCCTCGTCGGGCTGCTCGTGAGCGACTGGCGCGAGCTCGAGACCGCGCGCCGCGCCCGCGGCGTCGCCGACACCGGGCGGATCCGCCGCCTCGTGGGGATGGCGTTCTCGCTCGTCGTGCTCGCCATCCGGCGCGGCACGCACCTGGCCACCGCGATGGAGGCGCGGGCGTTCGGGGCCGACACCCCGCGCACCTGGGCGCGCGACAGCCCGTGGGGCGGCCGCGAGTGGGCGCTCGTGGCGGCCGGTCTCGCGATCAGCGGCATCGCCCTCGCCGTGACGACGGCGACGGGTTACCTCAACGTCGTTTTGGGCGGCTGAGGGCGCCTCACCCGAGCGCGACGGACGCGCGGTCGGCGAGGGATCCGAACCGAGCCTCGACGGATCCGCGCACCTCGCCCGGGGCGCACGCGATCGCGAACTCGGCCATCATGTCATCGGTGACGAGGGCGCCCATGCGCTCCCACTCGCCGCGGCGGCTCGCGGCGTGGAGGGCGTCGGCGGCGTCTTCCCAGCCGTGGAGCTCCATGACGGGGCGGTAGGACGGCGTCGACGCGTAAAACGCGATCTGCGAGCGCACCGCCCGCTCGGCGGCCGCGCGCTCGACGTCGCCTTGCCCCGTCACGACGAAGGGGGACACGACGACGTCGGTCCGCGCGCGCCCGGAGCGCTCGCGACCCTGCGCCAGCGCGGGGAGGCTGACCTGCGCGAGGTAGGCGGGCGTCGTGAACGCGTGCGCGATGAACCCGTCGGCGGCCTCGCCCGCGAGCGCCGTCATCGCGGGGCCCACCGCGGCGAGCCAGATGTCCGGCGGGCCGAAGGGGTTCGGGCCAGGGCTAAACATCGGCGTCATGAGCGTGTGTCGGTAGTGCTCGCCCCGCACGTCGAGCGCGCCGCCCGTATCCCACGCCGTCCAGATCGCGCGCACGGCGGCGATGAACTCGCGCATTCGCGGCGCGGGCGCCGACCACGGCATCGAGAAGCGCTTCTCGATGTGCGGGCGCACCTGGGATCCGAGCCCCAGGGCGAAGCGCCCCTCGGCCGCGAGCTGCACGTCGTTCGCCGCCTGCGCGACCGTCATGGGGTTGCGCGCGAAGGCGACGGCGATCGAGGTGGCGACGTGGATCCGACGGGTCGCGGCCGCCGCGAGCGCGCACGCCACGAGGGGGTCGTGCGCGAGCTCGGGTACCTGGATCCCGTCGTAGCCGTCGGCCTCGGCCAGGCGGGCGGAGTCGGTCACCACGCGGGGCGAGGCGTCGCGGACGGCGATGTCGATGCGCATGGGCCCCAGTCTGGCCGAGCACCTCACGCACGACGCGCGCGTTGTCCGGCCCGCACAAGGCGGATCGCACAACGCGCGCGTCGGGATGTGGCAGGGCTCAGCCCGAGCAGACCTCGGCGAACTCCGTCGCCGCGTCCTGCAGCCCGGTCTGCGCCTCGGTCATGAGGGTCCCCGGGACTGGGGGTGAAGAGTCCGGCCGGGCTCCCCCACGGGCCGGCCGGACACTCTCACGCTAGGCCCCCGTGCCCGCGCGTGCCATGGGGAGATCTCCCCTCGTCCCCCTTTTGGGGGACAGCGGGGCGCGGGCCCGGATCCGCCGCCCGGTGTTCCGGATCCGCCGCGGGATTCGTGGCGCGTCCCCGCGGCACGAGCGGGCCGGAATCGCGCGCGCGACCAGCGGATTCGCACCTGGGCGCCCTACCCTGGGGAGTATGACCGAGACCCCCGAGCGCCCGGATACCGCCTCCGTCGCGTCCACCGTTCGCCAGGTGAAGCCGCGCGCCGAGGGCTGGGAGCAGCGCAAGGACGCCGCGGGGCGGCCGCTTTTGCAGTTCGCGAGCCCCAAGCGGGGCAAGCCGCCCGTGCACCTCGCCGACCTCACGCCCGACGAGCGCGTGGCGAAGGCGAAGGAGCTGGGCCTGCCGGGCTTCCGCGCGAAGCAGCTGGCGAAGCACTACTTCGACCACTACACGCGTGACCCGGAGCGCATGACGGACCTCCCGAAGGAGGGTCGCGCCGATCTCGTGGCCGGAATGCTCCCGACGCTCCTGACCGAGGTGCGCCGCCTGCAGACCGACGGCGGCGACACGATCAAGTTCCTCTGGAAGCTGCACGATGGCGCGCTCGTCGAGTCGGTGCTGATGCGTTATCCGGGCCGGATCACCCTCTGCGTGAGCTCGCAGGCCGGCTGCGGCATGAACTGCCCGTTCTGCGCCACGGGCCAGAACGGCCTGACGCGCAACATGTCGGCCGCCGAGATCGTCGACCAGGTCGTGCGGGCCAACGAGGTCATCGCGAACGGCGAGCTGGGCGGCAAGCGCCAGGACGATAACAGCGCCGAGCGCGTGAGCAACATCGTGTTCATGGGGATGGGCGAGCCGCTCGCGAACTACAACCGCGTCATGCAGGCCGTGCGCACGATGGTCGACAAGAAGCAGGGCCTCGGCATGAGCGCCCGCGGCATCACGATCTCGACCGTGGGCCTAGCGCCCGCGATCCGCAAGCTGACGGACGAGGACCTGCCCGTCACGTTCGCCCTCTCGCTTCACGCCCCCGACGACGAGCTGCGCGACGAGATGATCCCCGTGAACTCGCGCTGGAAGGTCGAGGAGGTGCTCGACGCGGCCCGCGGCTACTTCGATCGCACCGGCCGGCGCGTCTCGATCGAGTACGCGCTCATCCGCGACATGAACGACCACCCGTGGCGCGCGCAGCTGCTCGCGGACAAGCTCAACGAGCGCGGCCGCGGCTGGGTGCATGTCAACCCGATCCCGCTGAACCCGACGCCCGGATCCGTCTGGGACGCATCTACGCGCGCGGCGCAGAACGAGTTCGTGCGGATCCTCAACGACGCCGGCGTGCCGACGACGATCCGCGATACCCGCGGCAAGGAGATCGACGGCGCCTGCGGCCAGCTCGTCGTGACGGAAGAGGACGAGCGGGCGGCCGCGACGCCGGCGTAGAACGCGCCCCCGTGTGGCCCCGTCGCGACGTTGCGCGACGGGGCCACACGTGTTCAAACATGTGAAATCTCGCTTCAAACGATTGAACTCCGTAGCGTTGCGTCGACGTCGATGTCGACGCGCTCAACGAGGAGGAATCGTGGCAAGAACACTGGATCGAACGCTGACCGAGGCGCTCGGGACCGCGCGGCCGTTCGGCTGGCGCGACCGCGTCGGCTATCTCTTCGGCGACCTGGGGAACGATTTCCTGTTCCTTCTCGCGTCGTCGTACCTCATGATCTACTTCACCGACGTCGCCGGCCTGCAGGCCGCGCACGTCGGGATCCTGTTCCTCGTCACGCGCCTCGTCGACGCATTCACCGACGTCGGGTGGGGGCGGTTCCTCGACTCCCACCGCCCGTCCCCGAAGGGGCGCTTCCGCCCCTGGGTCATCCGCGCCGCGCTCCCGCTCGCCGTGATGAGCGCGCTCATGTATGTGCCCTTCGTCGCGGACTGGGCGTACGGTGCGAAGCTCGCGTACGCCGTCGTGACCTACGTGCTGTGGGGATCCGTGTTCTACACGATGGTCAACATCTCCTACGGATCGCTGGCGTCGGTCATCACGCCGGACCCGGGTCAGCGCTCCTCGCTGTCCGTGTTCCGCGGCGTGGGCGCGAACGTCGCCGGCATCTTCGTCGCGCTCGTGCCGCCGCTCGTCATCTACTCGACGGTCGACGGCGTCTCGACGGTCGACCCGACGGGATTCATCGCCATCGGCATCGCGTTCTCGGTCGGCGCGCTCCTCTTCTACTCGCTCTGCTACGGCCTCACGAGCGAGCGCGTGAAGGCGCCGGCGCGCGAGCGCCAGAGCTTCGGGCGGCTCCTGCGCTCGCTCGTGACGAACCGCGCGCTCATCGCGCTCATGGGATCCAACCTGATCCTCATGCTCGCCGGTCTGCTCGTGAACACGATGGCCGCGTACCTGTGGGTGACGTACTTCAACAACGGCGCGCTCTCGGGGCCGGCGCAGCTCGCGAGTTACCTTCCGGGGCTCATCCTCGCGCCGTTCGCCGCCTCGATCGCTCGCCGCTTCGGCAAGCGCGAATTCATCGCGGGCATGATGCTCATGAGCGCCGCGGTCTTCTTCCTGCTGTGGATCCTGCACGTCGAGTCGCCGTGGGTCTTCATCGTCCTCATGAACGTCGCGGGCTTCGGCGTGGGCACGTACAACCTGCTCGTGTGGGCCGTCATCGCCGACGTGGCGGACTTCGAGGAGGTCCGCACGGGCGAGCGCGACGACGGCACGATCTACGCGATCAACACGTGGGCCCGCAAGCTGGGCTTCGCGCTCGCCGGCGGCGCGGGCGGCATCGCCCTCGGCATCGTCGGCTACCAGGAAGGCGGCGTGCAGCAGACGCCCGAGACGATCGACGGGATCTACACGATCGCGACGCTCGTGCCCGCCGCGCTCTACGCGGTCGCCGCCGTGCTGCTGCTCACGTGGTATCCCCTCAGCCGCCGCCGCGTCGAGGCGAACGTCCAGACGCTGCGCGCGCGCCACGCGGGGGAGACCGCCGAGGATTGATGTCATGAACAGGCCCACCCTCCGCGACGTCGCCGAGCGCGCCGGCGTCTCCGTCTCCGCCGTCTCCTACGCCCTCAACGAGAACAGCACGTTCCCGCTGGCGGAGAAGACGCGGGCGCGGATCCGCCGGGTCGCGCGGGAGATCGGGTACGTCCCGAACTCCCTCGCCCGCTCGCTGAAGAACCGCACGGCGCGCCTCGTCGGGGTCATCCTCGACAAGCCGCTCGCGAACCCGCGGTACGCGGCGATCGTCGAGGGGCTGTCGCGCGGTGCCGCGGAGGAGGGCTTTCAGGTCGTGCTGCTGACGTCACGGGACCACGGATCCGGCGTCGACGCCGTGCGCGGCGGGCAGCTCGACGGGCTCGTGTTTATCGGCCACGACGACCACGTCGTACCCGAGGCGCTCGCCGCGGCCGTGGCCGAACACGCGATCCCCTTCGGCGCGATCGACTGCGGCCGCGCCGACGCCGCCCCGCCGTACACGGCGGTGGACCTCGACTACGCGGCGGGCGTCGACCTCGTCGTCGAGAGGCTCGCCGCCGACGGGATCCGCGCCGTGACCTACGTCCGCCCCGACCTGCTCTCGCACGCGGAGCGCGTGCGCGAGCAGGCCATGCTCGACGCGCTCACCGGCCGCCCGGAGATGTCGCTCAGCGTGCTGCAGACGGGCGTGACCGCCGAGCGGCTCGGCGGGTTCGAGCGCACGGGCGACTACGCCGCCTACCGGGCAGAGCTTGGCGCGCGGCTGGCCGCCGCGCTCGAGCGCGTGAGCACGCCGCCCGCGCAGACAGCCTTCGTGTGCTCCTGGGGATCCGACGTCGAGACCGTGCTCGCCACGGTGCGGCGACAGGACCCCGGCTACCGCGTCGCCGGGCTGAATCGCGGGGCGCTCGAGCCCGCGCAGTGGCCCGGGCTCATCCACGCCGAGATGCCGCTCGGCGAGGCCGGGCGCGCGTGCGCCGCCGCCGTCGTGCGCACCGCCCGCGACAACGCCCCCGCCGTCCACCAGATGCTTCCGCCCGCCCTCGTGGGCTGACGGATCCGCCTCCCACCGCAAAGGAGCCCTGATGCCTCGACCGAACATCATCTTCATCATGTCCGACGATCACGCTGCCCACGCCATCTCGGCGTACGGCAGCCGCGTGAACCGGACGCCGCACCTCGACCGGATCGCGGAGGAGGGCGTGCGCATGGACGCCGTCTTCTGCACGAACTCGATCTGCAGCCCGTCGCGCGCGTCGATCCTCACGGGCACCTACAGCCACGTCAACGGAGTCTCGTCGATCTGGACGGAGATGGACTACCGCGTCCCGACCTTCATCGACGTGCTGCACGAGCGCGGGTACCGCACGGGCATGTTCGGCAAGTGGCACCTCGGCGAGCACGGCCAGTCCCTGCCGCGCGGCTTCGACGCGTGGAAGATCTTCCCCGGGCAGGGCGACTACGTCGACCCGGAGATGATCGACGCCGACGGCGCCCACGTCGTGCCGGGCTACGCGACCGACATCGTCACCGACCTCGCGCTCGACTGGATCGACGACGTCGCCGACGAGCCCTTCGTCGCGATGGTCCACCACAAGGCGCCGCACCGCCCGTGGGTGCCGGACGAGAAACACAAGCACCTCTACGCCGACGGCACGATCCCCGAGCCCGAGACGTTCTTCGACGACTACGAGACGCGCAGCCGCGCCGTGCGGAGCGTCCACATGACGATCGCGGACGACATGGGCGCGGACGACCTCAAGCAGGAGGTGCCCGAGCACCTCCGCGGCGAGGAAAACCGCCACGCGCGCATGAGCTGGAAGTACCAGATCTACATGCGCGACTACCTGCAGACCGTGCAGTCCATCGACGACAACGTCGGCCGCCTCCTCGACCACCTCGAGGAGAAGGGGCTGGCCGAGAACACGCTCGTCGTCTACACGTCCGACCAGGGCTTCTTCCTCGGAGACCACGGCTGGTTCGACAAGCGCCTGATGTTCGACCAGTCGCTGCAGATGCCGATGCTCATCCGCTGGCCCGCCGAGATCGCGGCCGGATCCCGGTGCGAGGGGATCATCACGAACGTCGACTTCGCGGCCACGTTCCTCGACATCGCCGGGGTCGACGCCGACGAGGCGATGCCGACGTCGCAGGGCCGCAGCTTCCGCGCGCTCCTGCGCGGCGAGGAGGTCGAGGACTGGCCCGACGCCGCCTACTACCGGTACTGGGAGCACGACGACCCGATCCACGCGGCGCCCGCGCACTACGGGATCCGCACCGCCCGCCACAAGCTCATCTACTACTACGGCGCGGGACTGGGTGTGCCGGGGGCGTCGGACGCCGAGTTCGAGCCCGAGTGGGAGCTGTACGATCTCGCGGCCGACCCGACCGAGGTGCGCAACGTCGCGGACGACCCCGCGTACGCCGATATCCGCGCGGACCTCGAGGCCAAGCTCGCGGCGTACCAGGCGCGCTACGACGACGAGCCGTACCGCGGCCCGGGCACCCCGGCGCCCGAGTGGGGGCCGTACGACGCCGAGCTGTTCGAGCGCGTGCAGGAATATGTGACGAACATCCGCGCCACGAGCTGAGCGCGGTGGTCGAAGGGGCGGGCGGCGCGGGGGCGCCGCCCGCCCCTTTCGTCGTTCAGCGCTTCATGAGGCGCACGTCGCCGAACCAGGCCGCGGGCTTCGCGATCCAGTCGTCGCGCCGGGCGGCCCGCCAGCCGAAGACCATGAGGACGACCGTGGCGGCGAAGATCCCGAAGCCGAGGCCGCTCACCTCGTCCGTGCCGGCGTACATGTGGCCGAGGTTTCGGAGCGCCCCGGTCGCGAACACGAGCCCCACGTGCACGATCACGAACGCGACGAAGAACAGCATCGTCGGGTAGTGCAGCGCCTTCGCGGTGCGCTCGGGGAGGATCCGCTGCCACGCCTCGCCCTTCGGGAAGAAGGCGCTCAGGCGATAACCCGTGATCGCGGCGACGGGCGCCGCGAGGAACGTGATCGCGAAGTAGCTCAGCTGCTGGAGGGCGTTGTAGTTCGCCCAGCTGTCCTCGACCGGCCAGTCGAGCGAGACGTACTGCACGAGCGCCGAGAGGGCGTTCGGAAACACGTCGAGGCTCGTCGGGACGATGCGCACCCAGTGGCCGCTCGCGAAGAGGAGCACCACGAAGACGACCCCGTTGACGAGCCACAGGACGTCGACGGCGACGTGCCCCCACAGGGCGAGCGACATGCGGCGCTTCTTCACGCGCCGGGAGGACCACAGGCCCCCCGCGCGCTTCTCGGTGCGCACCCGGATCCCCGTGCGCACGATGAGCACGAAGAAGAACCCGTTCAGGAAGTGCGTCCACGACACGAACGCGGGGATCCCCTCCGCCGTGTCCGCTGGGAGCGGTGCGGCGCCGGGGTACGCGGCGAGGAACGCCTGGAGGGGATCGGTTGCGATCACGGCGCGGACGGCGAACACGAGGCACCAGGCTGCGAGGACGAGCGCGGCGACGCCGAACGCGCCGGCGGCGACCTGGATCCATGTCGGGCGAGGGCGTGGGCTCACCCCATCATTCTCGCCGATGCGACCCCGCCGCGCCGATTCCATGTGACCGGGTGTGACGGGACGCCGCCGGCCCCCGTCGCCCGGGTGGGCGGCGGGGGCCGGCGGGTGTGGGTGTTACGCCCGGCGGGTGCGGGCGGTGAGCAGGATGCCCGCCGCGATGAGGGCGGCCGCGGCGAGGCCGAGGCCCCAGCCGAGCGTGCCGGTCATCTCGCCGCCGGTGGCGAGGAGGTCGCCGCCGGTGATCTCGATCGTGGTCCAGCCAACGAGGGTGCCGTCGGCGTCGTAGACCGCGAGGCGGTGGGTGCCGGCGGGTGCGTCAGCGGGGATCGTGACCGAGATGGTGCTGTCGGCCGAGACCTGCTGGGTGCCGAGGCTCACCGGGGTGGAGAACATGAAGGTCTCGACGGTGCCGGTGACCGACTCGGGCAGGACGATCGTGATCTCGGCGCCGGGGGTGGCGCTGCCGGGGGCGGCGATGAGGTTCTCGGTGTCGTCCGTGAGGTCGGACTCGTCCGGGGTGACGGTCGCGTCGTCCGAGCCGGTGCCCGCGTCGTCCGAACCGGCGTCGGCGGATCCGTCGGAGTCGTCGGCCGCCCCGTCGGAGGCGTCCGATCCGTCGGAGCCCGCGTCGGCGGATCCGTCGGAGCCACCCTCAGCGGAGCCGTCCGAGCCGCTGTCGGCGGAGCCGTCCGAGCCCGCCTCCGAACCGTCGCCCGGCTCGGTCGGGTCGACGATCGTGGCGCCGTCGAGCGCGTAGAGCGTCGTCGTGCCCGAGACCTCGTTGCCGACGGCGACCATGGGGATGCCCGTGGGGGAGTCGGCGGCCGCGATGAAGTCGAGGCCCTCCGGTCCGAGGTCGCCGACGCTGTTCACGAGCGCCGCGAGCTCCTCGGATCCCGCGCCCGCGTCCTCGAGGTCCTCGTACGCGTCGCCGAGGCTGGTCTCGAACTCGCGGTTGTTGATGTAGGACGAGTAGGTCGGCGCGGCCGGGTCGGTGATGTCGTAGACGACGACGCCCGAGAGGCGCTCGAAGCCGATGAAGGCGTAGGTGCGGCCGTCGACCTCTCCGATGGTGAGGTTCTCGGGCTCGACGCCCTTGGCGTCGCTGCGGCTCTCGGCCTCGTTGTCGTCGTGACCGGAGTTGAAGACCAGGTCGGTGGTCTCGCTCAGGCGGGCCGTGAGCTCCTCGAACTGCGCGCCGGAGTCGAACACGAGCTCGCCCGAGGTCGTGTAGATCGAGAAGGAGCGCGCGCCGTACGCGTAGAGCTCGCTGTAGCAGCCGCGCTCCGCGTCGAAGCCCATCGCCGTCGAGACCTCGAGGCGGCCGAGCTGCGCGTCGTCGTCGTAGGCCGCGAGCTCCTCGCACAGCGGGCCCTGGCTGTCGGGGGCGTCCTCGGGCTTGTCGAGGTCCTTGATCCGCGCGGGCTCGACATAGTCGCCCCACTCGCGCGCGTCGCCCTCGTTGGCGGTGACGAGGTAGGTCTCGCCGCCGACGGAGTACGACGAGATGCCGTCGGGCATCGGGACGCCGTACAGGCCCGGGTAGGTCGCGATGTTGATCTCGGGGGCGTCCTCCGGGTCGCGGTCGGACGCGTCGAGGGGCACCGTGCCGCGGTCGACGAAGCCGAGGCCCCACACGTCGGTGACCGTGGCGGTGGCGAGGTCGACGACCGCGATCGCGTTCGCCTCCTGGAGCGCGGCGTAGGCGGTGTCGCCGACGACCGTGATGTACTCGGGCTCCCAGTTCGTCGAACGCGGCAGCTCGGGGTTCAGGATCGGGCCGAACGCATCGCGGACGCTGTCGTCGAGTACGGCGTCCTCGAAGGCGTGGAAGTCGGCCGTCGCCACGTCCTCCTGGGCGGGCGCCGCGATCGTGTCGGGCAGCGCAACGACGCCGACGGATCCCTCGGGGTCCACCGTGAAGTCGTCGTTCGGCTCGCCCTCGTTCGCGACGACCGCGTAGTCGCCTTCGGGCGAGATCGTCACCATGTCGGGAAGCGAGCCGACCTGGACGGATCCGAGCACGACGGGCGCGTCGGCGTTCGCGTCGAAGAAGAGGAGGGATCCCGGGGCGGTCTTGTCCGAGGCGTTTTCCATGGCGACGACGCCGAGACCGTCCGCGCGAATCGCGACCGAGTTCGCCACGGCGTTCGTCGACTCGACCTGGAACAGCTCGGTCATGTGCGCGGGGTCGGACATGTCGATGACCGACACGGATCCGGCGGCCGCGTTGATCGAGAACAGTCGATCGCCGTGGGCCTGCACGATCTCGCTCGCGCCCTTGTCGAACAGCCCGGTCTCGAAGGTGCCGGCGACGGAGAGCGAGAAGGGGGCGCCGTCGGCGACGTCGACGATGGGATCGATGTCGCCCGGCTGCGCGGCAAGCGCCGCGACAGGGGACAGGGCGAGGGCGCACGCGGCGCCCGAAGCCAGGAGAAGGCGGGGGAGTCGGGACATGACTCCTGGTCTATGGGGCGCCGGTGTGCGGCCGGTGAATCCCGGGTGAACGCCCGGGGACGCCGCCGGCCCCCGTCGCCCGGGTGGGCGGCGGGGGCCGGTGGGTGTGGGTGTTACGCCCGGCGGGTGCGGGCGGTGAGCAGGATGCCCGCCGCGATGAGGGCGGCCGCGGCGAGGCCGAGGCCCCAGCCGAGCGTGCCGGTCATCTCGCCGCCGGTGGCGAGGAGGTCGCCGCCGGTGATCTCGATCGTGGTCCAGCCAACGAGGGTGCCGTCGGCGTCGTAGACCGCGAGGCGGTGGGTGCCGGCGGGGGCGTCAGCGGGGATCGTGACCGAGATGGTGCTGTCGGCCGAGACCTGCTGGGTGCCGAGGCTCACCGGGGTGGAGAACATGAAGGTCTCGACGGTGCCGGTGACCGACTCGGGCAGGACGATCGTGATCTCGGCGCCGGGGGTGGCGCTGCCGGGGGCGGCGATGAGGTTCTCGGTGTCGTCCGTGAGGTCGGACTCGTCCGGGGTGACGGTCGCGTCGTCCGAGCCGGTGCCCGCGTCGTCCGAACCGGCGTCGGCGGATCCGTCGGAGTCGTCGGCCGCCCCGTCGGAGGCGTCCGATCCGTCGGAGCCCGCGTCGGCGGATCCGTCGGAGCCACCCTCAGCGGAGCCGTCCGAGCCGCTGTCGGCGGAGCCGTCCGAGCCCGCCTCCGAACCGTCGCCCGGCTCGGTCGGGTCCTCGACCGCGATCGCGCGGCCGAGCGGGGCCGGGTCGACGGCGCCGGAGGTGGCGAAGAAGTCGACCGTCGCGGAGAGGTCGATGAGGCCCGTGTCCCGGTAGGGCGCGTTGGTGAAGGCCGTGAAGCCGTCGCCGCCCGCGGCGATGAACGAGTTCGTCGTGACCGTGTAGGTCTCGTCCGCGAGGACCGGCTCGCCGTTCAGCGTCATCGACACGACGTGCTCGCCGGCGGCGGCGTCGTCGATGTACTCGTAGGAGAAGCCCTCCGAGATGCCGAGGTGCAGCTTCGGGCGGTCGTTGCCGGGCTGCCACTGCTCCTCGAGCATCTGCTCGATGTCGGCGCCCGTCAGCTCGCTCGTCGTGAGCGTGTTCGCGAACGGCTGCACGGCGGCGGCCTCGGCGTAGGTCACGACGCCGTCGCCCTCGCCGACCTCACTCGAGGCGAAGAGGAGGTCGTCGCGCAGGCCGCCGGGGTTCATGACCGCGATGTCGGCGGGCTCGCCGCCGTAGTTCGCGTACTCGGTCGTCGACCACAGGTAGACGTCGGCGACGAGGTTGCCCATCGTCGACTCGACGCCGCGGTCGGCGCCCGCAGGCTCGCCGCCGCGGAGGATGTCGGCCGTGATCTCGCCGACGGGCTCGTTGCCCTGCACGGCGGCGAACTCGACCGCCGCGTTCACGATCTCGAGGATGTCCTCGGCCTCGCCGTTGATGGGCGCGCCGCCCTCGTCCGTGAGCGACACGAGCGAGCCGCCGATGGAGACGAGCTCCTTCGTCGCGGAGTCGACCGAGAGGTCGAGCTGCGCGAGCGTCGAGCCGTAGTCGTTCGCCTGGAGCACGGGGCGGCCGCCGATCGTGCAGGGGTAGCCCTGGTGGGTGTGGCCCGAGAGGATCGCGTCGATCTCGGGCGAGGCATCGCGCACGAGGTCGCCGAACTCGGTCTCCTCGGCGGCGATCTCCTCGCAGGTGGAGGAGTCGGATCCGCTGACCTCGGCGCCCGAGTGCGTCAGGAGGATCGTGACGTCGACCTGGTCGTCGATCTCGGCGGCGACGCGGTTGGCGGCCTCGACCTGGTCGCCGAAGTCGATCTGGCTGATGCCGGCGGGCGACACGAGGGTCTCGGTCGTCGAGGTGATCGTGCCGATGAAGCCGATCTTGACGCCGTCGACGTCCTTGATCGTGTACTCCTGCAGCGCCGGCTCGGTCGTGCCCGCGTCGTAGACGTTGGCGCCGAGCGTCAGGTCGGCGCCGAGGCCCTCGATGCCGCTGGCGTCGTCGTAGTAGGGCTGGACGCGGTCCGTGAGGTCGGCGAAGCCCTGGTCGAACTCGTGGTTGCCGACGACGCCGACGTCGAGACCGCCCTTCGCGAGCGCGTCCATCGTCGGCTCGTCCTGCTGGATGAACGACGTGAAGGTCGAGGCGCCGATGTTGTCGCCCGCCGAGACGAAGAGCGTGTTCGGGTTGGCGGCCTCGTAGGCGCGAACCGTGGCGACGAGGCCCGCGGCACCCGCGAGGCCGTTGTAGTCGTCGGCCTCGATGCGGCCGTGGAAGTCGTTGATTCCGAGGATCTGAATGTCGGTCGTCTCGGGCTCCTCGGCCGCGACGGCGACCTGGGGCATGAGCAACAGCGAACCGGCGGTCGCGAGAGCCGCGCCGGCGCCGATGCCGCGTGTCAGGGGTGAACGCATGGTCATCCTTTGCTGTGGGCAGGGGACACCCCACGCGGGCGGCGGGGCACGGTGTCCGTTTTAACGGGCGCAGGTTTCGCCACGCCCGCCCAGCACGTGAACGGCTCGTGAACGCTTCGTCCGTGCCGCCACCGTATCCGGGTCCGCGCGCCCGGGGGAAGAGAGGCGGATCCGCCCGGGTCAGCGCGCGACGGAGGCGACGCCGTCGGCGAAGGCCTCGTCGTAGCCCTTACGGAACATGTCGGTGGGGCCCGTGCGAGGAATCGTGCGCGCCCCCGGCAGGTCGAGGCCGCCCACGAGGTCGGCGCGCCCGCGCACGACCGCGACGGGTCGGCCCGTCGCCTTGCCCTTGACGAGTTCCGCCGCCGAGCAGATTTCGTCGGCAACGCAGGGCAGCGTGACCGACAGCGGGCGGCCCTGGGTGTCGACGAATCCGCGCAGGTCCTCGAACACGTGCACGCCGGCGGCGCCGATCGCCTGGTCGACCTGGCCGTCGCGCCAGGCGCGGCCGAGCGTGTCGCTCACGAGCACCCCGACATCGACGCCGAAGCGCGCGCGGAGGGCGGTCGCCAGGTCGCGGGCGGAGCGGTCGGGATCCTCGGGGAGCAGCAGCACCGTCCCCTCCGGCGTGTTCGAGGCGTCGACCCCGGCGGCCGCGGACACGATGCCGAGGCGGTTCTCGACGATGCGCGTCGTGTGCCCCGTGGCGGGGCTCGTGCGGCTCGCGACGACGCGGACGGTCTCCGCCGTGATGGCGTCCTCGCGGTCGTCGGCGACGACGAAGCGCCCCTCGGCCTTCGAGACGATCTTGCTCGTGACGACGACGATGTCGCCCGCGGAAAGGCCCTCCGGATCCGCCGCGAGCGCGTCGCCGACGACGAGGGCGAGGTCGGTCCCGGCCGCGATCTCGCCGATCCCCGCCGGCGCCCACGCCGCGAGCATCAGCGGCGGAAGCGCGTCTCGGTGAGTGTCTCGCCGAGGAAGGGCTCGGTGCGCGTCTCGCCGTCGAAGACGAACCCGCGCTTGGTGTAGAACTGCTCGCCGCCGGGGTAGTTCTCGGCGATCCAGCCGTAGAGCGGCTCGCCCTCGTCGACGACGGCGTCGAAGAGCTGGCGGCCGATGCCCTTGCGGTGCCACGTGTCGAGCAGGAAGACGAAGTAGAGCTCGCGCGCGGCCGGGGCGTCCTCGTCGCGCGCGGGGCCGGAGGCCGCGAACCCGACGATCTCGCCGTCGACGAGGGCGGCGGCGTGCTTGTGCTCGGGCCCGCGGGAGGCGTAGTTGCTCCAGAGATCCGCCAGTCGCTTGGGCGAGACGGCCTTGAGCGCGGCCTCCGAGATCATGCCGTCGTAGGTCTCGTGCCACACCTGGGCGTGCACGCGCCCCATGGCCTCCGCGTCGGCGTCGCGGATGGGGCGGATCAGAACGTCGAGATGCGTCTCGGTGGTCATGGCTGGAGCATATGTCCCGGGCCCCGCCCGCGCGAATCCGCGTGCGGGCGTATGGGTTGCGAGGGGAGGGGCGTTTCCGCGCGCGGATCGCGGGGCGGGCGTGCGATGATGCTGTCGGCGTGCTCGTGCGTAGGTGTTGAGTTGCTCCGCCGGGCCACATAGGACAGCGTCCGCCGCTTGTTTCACGACGAGGAGCGTCAAATGTCCCAGACCGTTTCTGCACCCGCCGAGGCCCCGGACCGCACGCAGCGGATCCGCCGGTACCTCATGTGCCGCCCCGAGTTCTTCACGGTGTCGTACTCGATCAACCCGTGGATGGAGCCCGCCCACCCGACGGACACGGCGCGCGCCGTGGCCCAGTGGCAGACGCTCTACGACACGTACGTCGCGCTCGGCCACAAGGTCGAGCTCATCGACCCGCAGCCGGGGCTTCCCGACATGGTCTACACGGCCAACGGTGGGTTCATGGTGGACGGGGTCGCGTACCCGCCGAAGTTCCGCCACGCCGAGCGGCAGGGCGAGGAACCGTGGTTCACCGAGTGGTTCCGCGCGAACGGCTTCGAGGTCGCCGGGCCGGAGTTCACGAACGAGGGCGAGGGCGACTTCCTCCTCGCGGGCGACGTGATCCTCGCGGGCCGCGGCTTCCGCTCCACCGACGACAGCCACGGCGAGCTCGCTCGCATCTTCGGGCGCGAGGTCGTCTCGCTGACGCTCGTGGATCCGCGGTTCTATCACCTCGACACGGCGCTCAGCGTGCTGGATCCGGAGGTCGCGCCGGGACAGACGCCCACGATCGCGTACCTCCCCGGCGCGTTCGACGACGCCAGCCGACTCATCCTCGAGGAGCGCTTCCCCGACGCGATCCGCGTCTCGGACGCAGACGGCGCGGTCTTCGGGCTGAACTCGGCGAGCGACGGCAAGAACGTCTTCATCTCGCCGCGCGCGACGGGGTTCGAGGCCCAGCTGCGCGAGCGCGGCTACACGCCCGTGCTGATCGACCTGTCGGAGCTGCTCCTCGGCGGCGGCGGCATCAAGTGCTGCACGCTCGAGCTGCGCGGGGGCGCGAAGTGAGCGCCGCCGAGCCGCACGTCGCGCGCAACTATGCGCCGCTCGCCGTGACGATCGCCTCCGGCGAGGGGGCCTGGGTGACGGATCCCGACGGCCGCCGCTACCTCGACATGCTCGCGGGGTATTCGGCGCTGAACTTCGGCCACCGCAACCCGACGCTCGTGCGGGCGGCGACCGAGCAGCTCGGTCGCGCGACCCTCACGAGCCGCGCCTTCCGCAGCGATCAGCTCGAGCCGTTCGCGGCCGCGCTCGCCGCGCTGTGCGACAAGGACCTCGTCCTGCCGATGAACACGGGCGCGGAGGCGGTCGAGACGGGCATCAAGGTGGCCCGAGCGTGGGGCTACCGGGTGAAGGGGATCCCCGCGGACCGCGCGAAGATCGTCGTCGCGGCCGGCAACTTCCACGGCCGGACGACGACGATTGTGAGCTTCAGCGACGACCCCGACGCGCGCGACGGCTTCGGCCCGTTCACCCCCGGCTTCGTCACGGTGCCGTTCGGCGACCCCGACGCGCTCGCCGCGGCGATCGACGACGAGACGGCCGCGGTCCTGATCGAGCCGATCCAGGGCGAGGCGGGCGTCGTGATCCCGCCGGAGGGATACCTCGCGCGCGTGCGGGAGATCACCGCCGAGCGCGGCGTGCTGTTCATCGCGGACGAGATCCAGTCCGGCCTCGGCCGCGTGGGCGAGACGTTCGCGTGCGCGCGGGAGGGCGTCGTTCCCGACGTGTACCTCCTCGGCAAGGCGCTCGGCGGCGGCATCGTGCCAGTGTCCGCGGTGGTGGGGGACGAGGACGTGCTCGGCGTCATCGGCCCGGGGCAGCACGGATCCACCTTCGGCGGCAACCCGCTCGCCGCCGCCGTCGGCCACGCCGTGGTGGACATGCTCGCCACGGGCGAGTGGCAGGAGCGCGCCCGCCTCCTCGGCGCGCACCTCGAGAAGCTGCTCGAGCCGCTCGTCGGCCACGGCATCACGGGGGTCCGCGTCGCGGGACTCTGGGCGGGAATCGACGTGGATCCGTCCGTCGGCACGGGGCGCGAGGTGTGCGAGCGACTGCTCGCGCGCGGCGTGCTCGTGAAGGACACCCATGGCCAGACCATCCGCCTCGCGCCGCCGCTGACGATCCGCGCCACCGAGCTCGATTGGGCGGTCGAGCAGCTGTCGGTGGTGCTGCGGGGCTAGGGCGTGTTGATCAAGAGGTTCAGGCTCAGGATCGGCGAGTCTCGATGGTGTGACGCGTCAGGAGATCTCGGAT
>NZ_WMEE01000172.1:0-272 GCF_009709595.1 Microbacterium sp. ZXX196 | reverse complement strand
CTCTTCCTCTAGTAGCAACTTCTCGAGCGTGTTTTTCGAGGTGCTCTTTCTCTGTGCGACATCCTCTTCGTCGTTCTTGGTCGAGTCATCAAGAGGCTGAGAATTTAGTTTTGTTCCCAATCCAAAAGTTCCAGGACGAGACTTGACTGCGTGTACTGTCTGCTGCTTTTCTGTTCCCTCTTGATCCTCCATTGTTTGTTTTGATAAAATGTTTAAAATTATGTAAATGTGCTTACAAATTTAACTGAATATTTTGTTGTAAAATGACGAGA
>NZ_WMEE01000171.1:0-272 GCF_009709595.1 Microbacterium sp. ZXX196 | reverse complement strand
ACACAGCTATATGGAAACTCCTCTATATAATCTTGCAGCAGCCCCTGCCAAGTGATTCCAGCCAAGTGAAATTCTTCAACAAGCTGCTGATAGACTTTATCCTTCCAAACATAGCCCTTTTCATCCAAGGTGATGAATCTGCTTATATATGTTTCTTTCGAAATATCGCTTGTCTTTTTTATTATGCGGTTATATTGTCGTTCAGCAAAATGCAGGACCGATTCATTTCTGTTTAATAATGTTCCATCTAAATCAAACAAAACTGCTTTTAT
>NZ_WMEE01000170.1:0-273 GCF_009709595.1 Microbacterium sp. ZXX196 | reverse complement strand
ACGCTTTTACTTTTTAGGGACAGGGCTGCCAGACCTATTTGAATTAGCAGCAGGATAAATATCGGCAAAATGGTCGGAACAAGCTCTGTTTTAATATCTTCAATCGCTGCAACGGCAATTTCTGCAATCATTATATATACGACTAGATCAAGTATGCTTAATTCCCCAATCTCCCGTTTGCCCATCATCCGAAAAACGAGGACGATGATAGCGTAAAGCAATAAGGTCCTCAGCAAAATGATGATATATTCCTCCATTAACGTCCCTCCCAAA
>NZ_WMEE01000169.1:0-273 GCF_009709595.1 Microbacterium sp. ZXX196 | reverse complement strand
AAGGACGCCGGCCAGCTCGTCGCCGGCGAGTTCTCGATGGCCGTGGTCCAGGCCAACAACCTGCTCGAGGACCACAGCCAGGTGGAATCCGGGCCACTGAGCACCACGGATCCCAACCTGCAGGGCACTCTTGTGGGCGTCTATGATGGGCATGGAGGCCCGGAGACGGCGCGCTACATCAATGACCATCTCTTCAACCATCTGAGGGGATTTGCTTCTGAGCACAAGTGCATGTCAGCGGATGTGATTCGGAAGGCGTTTCGAGCAACTGAG
>NZ_WMEE01000168.1:0-273 GCF_009709595.1 Microbacterium sp. ZXX196 | reverse complement strand
TAATCATAATCGTATACAAGAATTGTGTTGTCAAGACTTTAGAAATAGACTCAAATAGAAGTATGTATATATAATGAAATGATGACTAAATAACTAGTTGGAATTAGTAGGTGAACGAATGTGAAACAAAACGTTATGATAATAGGGATGGGCACAGGTGGTACGGCAGTTTTAAAACTACTTTCGCATTCCGATTTATTTAAGATTGTTGCAGTAGTAGATATTATTAAAGAAGCTAAAGGCGTCGATTTAGCAAATCATTTACATATCCAT
>NZ_WMEE01000167.1:0-273 GCF_009709595.1 Microbacterium sp. ZXX196 | reverse complement strand
AATGTGTCTAAACACAATCACTGCTTTCGATATATTTTGCTTGTCGCAAAATTGGATTCCAGGACTGCGCAGGGCTACACCCTGCTTGCCTAGAATGACAAAAAACGGTTGTCTCGTTGGGGGCTAATACAGCCTTACCCTCATGGGTCATCCGGGGTGGATTTGAGCGGGACAGCAGCCATCCAGCCTGGGATCCCATTCAGCCTTTGCTGAATGTATCTAAACACAATCACTGCTTTCGATATATTTTGCTTGTCGCAAAATTGGATTCCA
>NZ_WMEE01000166.1:0-273 GCF_009709595.1 Microbacterium sp. ZXX196 | reverse complement strand
TTGCAAAGACGATTGCCGCGATGCAGGAAGCATGGGGCAACCGCCGGGCTGTTTTGGCTCGGGAGCTGACCAAGCGCTACGAAGAGTTTGTTCGCGGCACTTTTGACGAACTGCTGGAATGGCTGGACAGCGGGGAAGTGCGCGGGGAATTTTGCGTCATTGTCGAAGGCTACACAGGCGCTGTCGAAACAGAGGAAGCTGTTGACTGGTGGCAGCAAATGAGCGTCGTTGGGCATGTCGACCATTACTGTGAGCAGGGCCTGAGCAAAAAAG
>NZ_WMEE01000165.1:0-273 GCF_009709595.1 Microbacterium sp. ZXX196 | reverse complement strand
AAAAACTGAGAGCGTATGGGCTCTTGTAAAGGTGAACTATAGATATTTGTAGCTTTTATATCAAGTGATAAGTCTACGTGTTTACATTGAGATACAGTGGATACAATAGGAACAGACACGTCTTTTTTTATTTGTTTCATATACAGCCTGCCGATTTGAGATATGCCCAACAATCGAATATAAGCGGTTGAAGGCGACTTGGATAGTTCATTTTTTTTTGTGTTCGTCAAAATGTGAACACACATCCGTTGAAGGCGTGTACGCGTATAGCGC
>NZ_WMEE01000164.1:0-273 GCF_009709595.1 Microbacterium sp. ZXX196 | reverse complement strand
TCAATTTCTCAGATTTCTCGTTCCACATAACTAGTTTTTTTATTTTCTAAGATTTGAGTTTACACGTAGATTATGCACGAACGTTGGCATTAAGGTTCAAAAAATTGGTTAAGGCTTACGCCTTGAGATACGCCTCAAAAAAATTGAGCCTGCCAAGGTTCATTTACGCCTCACAAAACTTTGAGGCTTACGCATCGCCTCGCGAAGGCTCACTGCCTCATATACGCCTCACGGTTTTTTTTGAACCTTGGTTAGCATTTGAGTGTTAGGGTC
>NZ_WMEE01000016.1:0-43784 GCF_009709595.1 Microbacterium sp. ZXX196 | reverse complement strand
CCGAGCGGACAGTCATCATCCTAGTGACGGTGGCGCCGATGGTGGTCGGGCGCCGACATCTCGTTGCGACTCGCGCGAAAATGCGCGCGACCCCCGGGTGAGTCTGTCTCATCCGGGGGTCGCGCGCAAAGTCGGGCGGGATTACGCGGGCTCGCCCTGCGCCGGCACGGCCGACTCGGTGCCGGGGATGCCCTGGGCGACCGCGCGCTTGTCCGCCATGGCGAGCAGGCGGCGGATGCGGCCCGCGACGGCGTCCTTGGTGAGGGGCGGATCCGCGTGATGCCCGAGCTCGTCGAGGCTCGCGTCGCGGTGCGCCAGGCGCAGGTCGCCCGCCTGCTTGAGGTGCGCCGGCACGTCGTCCCCGAGGATCGCGAGCGCGCGCTCCACGCGCGCGCAGGCTGCCACGGCCGCCTGGGCGGAGCGGCGCAGGTTCGCGTCGTCGAAGTTCACGAGGCGGTTCACGCCCGCGCGCACCTCGCGACGCTGGCGCATCTCGTCCCAGGACTCCGCGGCCTTCTCCGCGCCCATGGCGAGGAGGATCCCGCGGATGGCCTCCGCGTCGCGCACGACGACGCGCGGCACCCCGCGCACCTCCCGCTGCTTGGCGGCGACGCCCAGGCGGTGCGCGGCGCCGACGAGCGCCATGCCGGCCTCGCCGGAGGGGCACTCGACGTCGAGCGAGGCGGAACGGCCGGGCTCGGAGAGGGAGCCGGACGCGAGGAACGCCCCGCGCCAGATGCCCGCGAGGTCGTCCGTGTTGCCCGTCGTGAGCCGGTTGGGGAGCCCGCGCACGGGGCGCCGGCGCATGTCGAGCAGGCCCGTCTGCCGGGCGAGGGTCTCGCCGCCGCGGACGACGCGCACCGCGAAGCGCTCGCCGTCGCGCGCGCCGGACGCCTGAATGTGGGCCAGCTCGGGGCGCACGCCGTAGATCTCGGCGATGTCGCGCGCCGTGCGCACGGCGAGGCGGCGATCATCGACCTCGGCCTCGACGGCCACGCGACCGGCGATCGACTTCAGGCCGCCGGCGAAGCGCAAAAGCGCGGTCGTCTCGGCCACACGCACGTTCGGGCGCGGGTCGCGCACGGCGATGAGTTCGGCCTTCACTTCGGCGGTCAGTGCCACGGGACTCCTCACATGAAAAGGCTGGGGGCTCCGTCGGGAGCGGTGCTTCAGCCTACCGGCCGGGGCCCGGATCCACCGTGGCCGAACTCTCAGCGGACGGCGCTATAACGGGGTCAGCGCACCCCGTCACTCGCGCCCGAGATCGCGGTGCCGCACGCGCACCTGCAACCCGGGGATCCGCTCCAGCAGCGCGGCTAGCGCGAGGGACATCGCCACGGAGCGGTGCTTCCCACCCGTGCACCCGATGGCGATCGTCGAGTGACTCTTGTTCTCGCGCTGATAGCCCTCGATGATCGGCGTCACCGCCTGGACGTACGCGTCGAGGAACTCCGTCGCGCCCTCCTGCGCCAGGACGTAGTCGCTGACCGCCTCGCTCTCGCCCGTGAGCGCGCGCAGGTCGTCGCGCCAAAAGGGGTTCGGAAGGAACCGCATGTCGGCGACGAGATCGGCGTCGGCGGGCAGGCCGTACTTGAACCCGAAGCTCAGGATCGTCGTGCGGTGGCGCGGGGCGCCCTCCTCCTCGAACAGCTCCGCCGTGCGCGACGCCAGCTGGTGGATGTTCAGCCCCGTCGTGTCCACGACGATGTCGCTGCCCTCGCGAATGCTCTGCAGCTGCCGCCGCTCCTCGCGGATCCCGTCGAGGATCGTGCCGGCGCTCTGCAGCGGGTGAGGGCGCCGCACCTGCTCGAACCGGCGCACGAGTGCATCGTCGCTCGCGTCGAGGAAGAGGATCCGCAGGTTGTTCGCGTCCCGGAGCTGCTGGGCCGTGGCGGGCAGCTCGGCGAGCAGGTCGCCGCCGCGGACGTCGACCACGGCGGCCACGCGCGGGAGCTCGGACCCGACCCGCCCCGCGAGTTCGAGCAACGGCCGCAGCATCTGCGGCGGCAGGTTGTCGACGACGTACCACCCGTGGTCCTCGAGCGCGTTGGCGGCCGTCGTCCGCCCGGCCCCGGACATGCCGGTGACGATGAGGACTTCTCCTCGGGCGCTCGGCTCCTCGCTCACGCCCCTCACACTATCGCGCGCGCCCTACCCCCGCGCCAGATGCGCGTGCACCGATTGCGCCAGCGTCGGCCCGATCCCCGGGAGCTCCTCGATCTGCTCCGTCGTCGCCTGACGCAGCGCCGCGACGGACCCGAAGTGGGTCAGGAGCGCCTTGATGCGCTGCTCCCCCAGCCCGGGCACCTCGCTGAGAACCGTGCGGATGTCGCGCTTGCGCCTCGCGCGCTGGTGTCGGATCGCGAACCGGTGCGCCTCGTCGCGCAGGCGCTGCACGAGGTAGAGCGCCTCGGACGAGCGGGGCAGGATGACGGGGTAGTCGTCGCCCGGGAGCCACAGCTCCTCGAGGCGCTTAGCGATGCCGGCGAGCGCGATCTCCGTGTGGCCCGACTCCTCGAGCGCGCGGCGCGCCGCCGCCACCTGAGGCTGGCCGCCGTCGACGAGGAGCAGCTGCGGTGGGTAGGCGAATCGCCGCCGCGTGCCGGTCTCGGTCACGACCCCCTCCTCCGCGCTCGTCGCGACGTCCGCGGCGTCCGGCACGACCTCCTCGGGCTCGTCGAGGTGAGCGAGGCGGCGGGTGAGGACCTGGTGCATGCTGTCCGTGTCGTCGGTCGTCGACGCGATGGAGAACGACCGGTACTGATCCTTGCGCGGGAGCCCGTCCTCGAACACGACCATCGAGCCGACGACGTTCGTGCCCTGCAGGTGCGAGATGTCGTAGCACTCGATCCGCAGCGGGGCCTCGGCCATCCCCAGCGCGCTCTGCAGGTCGGCGAGCGCCTGCGAGCGCGTCGCGTAGTCGCTCGTGCGCTGCGACTTGTGGCGCACGAGCGCCTGCTGCGCGTTGAGCGTCGCGTTGCGCATGAGCTCGGCGCGCTGGCCGCGCTGGGCGACCTGGATCTCGACCCGCGTGCCGCGCCGCTCGCTGAGGAACGCCTCGAGCTCGTCGTGGGCGGGCGGGAGCTCCGGGACGAGAACGCGGCGCGGGATGTCCGCGCGTTCGGCGTCGCCGTACGTGCGCTGGAGGATCTGGTCGACGAGCTCGCCGCCGCCGATGTCGAGCTCTTTGACGATCGTGTGCGACGCGACGCCGCGCACGCGTCCCTGGCGGATCACGAAGTGGTGCACGGCGGCGTCGAGCTCGTCCTCGGCGATGCCGAAGAGGTCGGCGTCCGCGTCCTCCGGGAGCACGAGCGCGCTCTTGGTGAGGACGGCGTCGAGCGACTCGAGCTGGTCCCGGTAGACGGCCGCCCGCTCGTAGTCCATGGCCGCCGCGGCCTCGCGCATGCGCGCCGAGATCTCGCGGGTGAAGCGCTTGTCCCCGCCCTGCAGGAAGGCCACGAAGTCGTCAACGATCGCCCGATGCTCCGCGACGGTCACGCGGCGCGAGCACGGCCCGCCGCACTTCCCGATCTGACCGGGAAAACAGGGCTTGCCGGTCTGCATCGCCCGCTTGTAGGAGGCGTCGCTGCAGGTGCGGATCGGGAACACCTTGAGCATGAGGTCGATCGTGTCGCGGACCGCCCACACCTTCGGGTACGGGCCGAAATACTTCGCCCCGCGGATCTTA
This sequence comes from Microbacterium sp. ZXX196, assembly GCF_009709595.1. Classification (NCBI taxonomy): domain Bacteria; kingdom Bacillati; phylum Actinomycetota; class Actinomycetes; order Micrococcales; family Microbacteriaceae; genus Microbacterium; species Microbacterium sp. ZXX196. The sequence goes on along the minus strand of NZ_WMEE01000016.1, from coordinate 40,093 downwards.
CGGTTGCGCGTGACCATGACCCGCGGCGCCTCGTCGGCCATCGTGATCGCCAGGAACGGGTATGACTTGTCGTCGCGGTACTTGACGTTGAACGGCGGGTCGTACTGCTTGATCCACTGGTACTCGAGCTGGAGCGAGTCGACGTCGGTCGGGACGACCGTCCACTCCACGCCCGAGGCGGTCGTGACCATGCGGCGGGTGCGCTCGTGCAGCGTGTGGAGCGGCGCGAAGTAGTTCGACAGGCGCTGCCGGAGGTTCTTCGCCTTGCCGACGTACAGCACGCGTCCGTCGGCGTCGTGGAAGCGGTACACCCCCGGGTTCGTCGGGATCTCTCCCGGGCCGGGCTTATAGGGAAGCGGCGACGTCATGTGCGCCTATCGGTCCGCGCGCTGGGCCTTCGCGGCGCTCGCACGCTGCGTCATCCCGAGGGTCTCCGCGAGGAAGGCGCCGGTGTGGCTGTCCGCGACGCGCGCGACCTGCTCGGGCGTGCCCGTCGCGACGATCGTGCCGCCGCCGGATCCGCCCTCGGGGCCGAGGTCGACGACCCAGTCCGCCGACTTGACGACGTCGAGGTTGTGCTCAATGACGACGACCGTGTTGCCCTTTTCGACGAGGCTATTCAGGACCTCGAGGAGCTTGCGCACGTCCTCGAAGTGCAGGCCGGTGGTCGGCTCGTCGAGCACGTAGACGCTGCGGCCCTTGCTGCGCTTCTGCAGCTCGGTCGCGAGCTTGACGCGCTGCGCCTCGCCCCCCGACAGGGTCGTCGCGGCCTGGCCGAGCCGCACGTATCCGAGCCCGACGTCGACGAGGGTCTTCATGTAGCGGTGGATCGCCTGGATCGGCTCGAAGAACTCGGCTGCCTCGGCGATCGACATCTCGAGCACCTCGGCGATGTTCTTGCCCTTGTAGTGCACCTGCAGCGTGTCGCGGTTGTAGCGCTTTCCGCCGCACACCTCGCAGTCGACGTACACGTCGGGGAGGAAGTTCATCTCGATCTTGAGCGTGCCGTCGCCCGAGCACGCCTCGCACCGGCCGCCCTTGACGTTGAAGCTGAACCGGCCGGCCTGGTACCCGCGCACCTTCGCCTCGGGGGTCTCCGCGAACAGCGTGCGGATCCGGTCGAACACCCCCGTGTAGGTCGCGGGGTTCGACCGCGGGGTGCGCCCGATGGGCGCCTGGTCGACGTGGATGACCTTGTCGAGGTGCTCCAGGCCCGTCACGCGCTTGTGCTTGCCGGGGACCGTCCGCGCTCCGTTGAGCTTCTGAGCGAGCACCTGGTAGAGGATGTCGTTGACGAGCGTGGACTTGCCGGATCCGCTCACGCCCGTGACCGCTGTGAAGACCCCGACGGGGAAGTCCGCGTCGACTCCCTGGAGGTTGTTGGCGTGGGCGCCGACGACGCGGATCATGCGCTTGCGATCGATGCGCCGCCGCTTCTTCGGCACGGCGATCTCGCGGCGGCCCGACAGGTAGTCGCCCGTGATCGAGCGTTCCTCGCCGAGCAGCTCCCGGTACGGCCCGGAGTGGATGACCTCGCCGCCGCCGACGCCCGCGCGCGGGCCAATGTCGACGACCCAGTCGCTCGACTCGATCGTCTCCTCGTCGTGCTCGACGACCACGAGCGTGTTTCCCAGGTCGCGGAGCGCTTCGAGCGTCTCGATGAGGCGGCGGTTGTCGCGCTGGTGCAGGCCGATCGACGGCTCGTCCAGCACGTAGAGCACGCCCGTCAGGCCCGTGCCGATCTGGGTGGCGAGCCGGATCCGCTGGGCCTCGCCGCCGGAGAGCGACCCCGCGGCGCGGCTGAGAGTGAGGTAGTTCAGCCCCACGCGGAGGAGGAACGCGAGCCGCACGCGAATCTCGCGCAGGACCTGGGCGGCGATCATCGCCTCGCGCTCCGTGAGCACGATCGACTCGACGAGCTCCATCGCGTCGTCGAGGCTCAGCTCCGCCGTCTCGGCGATGGAGCGGCCCGCGACCTTGACGGCCAGCACCTCGGGCTTGAGCCGCGCGCCGTGGCACACGGAGCACGGGATCTCGCGCAGGTAGTCGGCCCAGCGCGCGCGCTGGGTGTCGGACTCGGCCTGGGCGTACTGCCGCTCGATGTAGGGCACGACGCCCTCGAAGCCGCTCGCGTAGCGCACCTCGCGACCCCAGCGGTTCTTGTACTTCACGTTGACGCGGTAGTCCTGCCCGTAGAGGACGGCCTCCCGCACGGCCTTGGGCAGGGCGAGCCACGGGGTGTGTAACGAGAAGTTGAGGTCGTCGGCGAGGCCCTCGAGGAGGCGCTCGTAGTACTGGAAGAGCCCCTTACCCTGCGTCGTCCAGGGGACGATGACGCCATCGGCGATCGACAGCTCCTCGTCGGCGAGCATGAGGTCGACGTCGACCGACATCTTCGTGCCGAGGCCTGAGCAGGCGGGGCACGCACCGAACGGCGCGTTGAACGAGAAGGTGCGCGGCTCGATCTCGGTGAGCTGCAGGGCGTGCCCGTTCGGGCACGAGAGCTTCTCGCTGAAGGACTGCCAGGCGTCGTCGCCCTCCTCGTCGACGAAGTTGACCTGGATCACGCCGTCGGCGAGCCCGATCGCCGTCTCGACGGAGTCGGTCACGCGGCCGATCATGCCGTCGCCGCGGGCGACGAGGCGGTCGACAACGACGGAGATGTCGTGCTTGTAGGACTTCTTGAGCTTCGGCGGCTCGGCGAGCTGGATGAGCTCGCCGTCGACGATCGCGCGGGCGTAGCCCTTAGATCCGAGCTCGGCGAAGAGGTCGACGAACTCGCCCTTCTTCTGGTTCACGATCGGCGCGACCACCTGGTAGCGCGTGCCCTCGGGAAGCGCCACGAGCTGGTCGGCGATCTGTTGGACGGTCTGGCGCTCGATGCGGGCGTCGCAGACGGGGCAGTGCGCGATCCCGATCCGGGCCCACAGCAGGCGCATGTAGTCGTAGATCTCGGTGATCGTGCCGACCGTGGAGCGCGGGTTGCGGTTGGTGGACTTCTGGTCGATCGAGACGGCCGGGCTGAGGCCATCGATGGCGTCGACGTCGGGGCGATCGACCTGACCGAGGAACTGGCGCGCGTAGGCGCTCAGGGACTCGACGTACCGGCGCTGCCCCTCGGCGAAGATCGTGTCGAACGCGAGGCTCGACTTGCCGGACCCGGACAGGCCCGTGAACACGATCATCTTGTCGCGCGGAACCTCCAGGTCGACGTTCTGGAGGTTGTGCACGCGGGCGCCGCGCACGGTGATCTTCTGATCGGTGTCTACAGGAATGATCGGCACGTGAGAAATCCTAGTTCGAAACTATGTTCGTTCGGCACGGAAACGCCCAGGTTCAGGCGTGGCCCGCCTTGACCATCTGTCGCAGCTCGTACTTGAGGTCCTTGACCTCGTCGCGCAGCCGCGCCGCGAGCTCGAACTTGAGCTCCTCGGCCGCCGTGAGCATCTGCTGGGTGAGGTCGGCGATCGTCTGCTCGAGCTGATCAGCGCCCTCCGCGGCGAGCCCCTCATGCGTCGCGGGCGCCGGCGCCTTCCCGCGCCCGCCGTCCTTGACGCGCGGGTCGCGCCCCCGCTTCGCGAGGAGCTCGGCGGTATCGGCCTCCTCGCGCGCGAGGGCGTCGGTGATGTCCGCGATCCGCTTGCGCAGCGGCTGCGGGTCGATGCCGTGCTCCGCGTTGTAGGCGGTCTGGATCTCGCGGCGCCGGTTCGTCTCGTCGAGGGCCCGCTGCATCGAGTCGGTGACCTTGTCGGCGTACATGTGGACCTGTCCCGACACGTTGCGGGCGGCGCGGCCGATCGTCTGGATGAGCGAGGTCTCGCTGCGGAGGAAGCCCTCCTTATCGGCATCGAGGATCGCGACGAGCGAGACCTCGGGGAGGTCGAGCCCCTCGCGCAGGAGGTTGATGCCCACGAGCACGTCGTACACACCCTGGCGCAGCTCGGTGAGCAGCTCGACGCGGCGCAGCGTGTCGACATCGCTGTGCAGGTATCGCACGCGCACCCCGTGCTCGTCGAGGAAGTCGGTGAGCTCCTCGGCCATCTTCTTCGTGAGGGTCGTGACGAGAACACGCTCGTCGCGCTCCGCGCGGGCCCGGATCTCCTCGAGGAGGTCATCGATCTGCCCCTCGGAGGGCTTGATGACGATCTCCGGGTCGATCAGGCCAGTCGGGCGGATGATCTGCTCGACCACCCCGTCGGCGATCCCCATTTCGTACTTGCCCGGGGTCGCGGAGAGGTACACAGCCTGCCCGATCCGCTCCTTGAACTCGTCGAAGCGGAGGGGCCGGTTGTCGAGCGCGCTCGGGAGCCGGAAGCCGTGGTCGACGAGCGTGCGCTTGCGTGACGCGTCGCCCTCGTACATGGCCCCGATCTGCGGGACCGTGACGTGGGACTCGTCGATCACGATGACGAAGTCGTCCGGGAAGAAGTCGAGCAGGGTGTGCGGCGGCTCCCCCGCCTCGCGGCCGTCGAGGTGACGCGAGTAATTCTCGATGCCGGAGCAGAAGCCGATCTGCTGGAGCATCTCGATGTCGAAGGTCGTCCGCATCTTGAGGCGCTGCGCCTCGAGCAGCTTGCCCTGCCCCTCGAGCTCCGCGAGGCGCTCCTGCAGCTCGTCCTCGATCGTCGTGATGGCGCGCGCGACGGTGTCGGTGCCGGCCGCGTAGTGGGTCGCGGGGAAGACCGCCACCGCGTCCATCTTCTCGATGACCTCGCCCGTCAGCGGGTGCAGCCGCTGGATCGCCTCGATCTCGTCTCCGAACAGCTCGATCCGGATCGCGTACTCCTCGTACACGGGAATGATCTCGATCGTGTCGCCGCGCACCCGAAAGTTGCCGCGCGAGAAGTCCACGTCGTTGCGGTTGTACTGCATGCCAATGAACTGGCGGATCAGCGCGTCTCGGTCGTAGTGCTCCCCCACCTGCAGCGCGACGAGCGACCGCAGGTACTCCTCCGGTGATCCGAGGCCGTAGATGCAGGAGACCGTGCTCACGACGATGACGTCGCGCCTGCTGAGGAGCGAGTTCGTCGTCGAGTGCCGGAGCCGCTCGACCTCGGCGTTGATCGAGCTGTCCTTCTCAATGAAGGTGTCGGTCTGCGGGACGTACGCCTCGGGCTGGTAGTAGTCGTAGTACGACACGAAGTACTCGACCGCGTTGTGCGGCATGAGGTCGCGGAACTCGTTCGCGAGCTGCGCCGCCAGGGTCTTGTTGTGGGCGAGCACGAGCGTCGGTCGCTGGATCTGCTCGATGAGCCAGGCGGTCGTCGCCGACTTGCCGGTTCCGGTCGCGCCGAGGAGCACCACGTCGGTCTCGCCCGCGTTGATCCGCTGCGCGAGTTCGGCGATCGCGCGCGGCTGATCGCCCGAGGGCTGGTACTCGCTGACCACCTCGAAGGGCCGGACACTGCGCGTCGTCTGCATGATCCCAGGCTATGCCCGACCACCGACATCGGTTCGAGCGGGCGCCGATGCCCTGCTGCCTATCAGGCTGCGGGGGCGACGCGGTCCCACACGGCGTCGGCGCCACGGAGGGTGTCGGCCACGGATCCGCTCGTGTCGACGACGACGTCGGCGAGAGCGAGGCGCTCGGCGTCGGACGCCTGGCTGCGCACCCGCGCCTCGGCATCGGCGCGGTCCATGCCGCGGTCCGCGACGAGCCGCTCGACGCGCGTCGCCGCGGGCGCGTGGGCGACGACGATCAGGTCCCACTCGTCCGCCCCGCGGGCCTCGGCGAGCAGGGGCACGTCGTAGACGACGACGGCGCGCGGGTCCGTCTCGAGTGCGGCGCGGAACCGGCGCTGGGTCTCCTCGCGCACGGCGGGGTGGACGATGGCGTCCAGCTCGGCGCGGCGCACGTCGTCGTGGAAAACGATGCGGGCGAGCGCGGCGCGGTCGAGGGTCCCGTCTGGCGCGATCACGTCGTTCCCGAAGGCCTTCGCGATGTCGGCGAGCACGGTCTGGCCGGGGGTCTGCAGGTCGCGGACCACGCGGTCGGCGTCGATCACGACGGCACCGCGCTCGGCGAGCCGGCGCGCGATCGTCGATTTCCCCGACGCGATCCCGCCAGTGAGGGCGATGAGGGGCATGACTCGAGCCTAGCGATCCCCCTCACCCTACGGCCGCGCACCCCGGCCCCGCCGGGTTCTCCTCGCACGTGCGCGCGACGAGGAACGACTGCTTTTCGTACACGGTGACGTCCACGGCGGGCGCGTCGGACACGACGAACCCGGAGACCTCGTGCACGCCCCACGGCCCGAAGTCCACGCTCGCGGCGTAGGAGGTCGACACGCGCACCGGGTACGTCCCGCGGTCGGCGTACGCATGGCTCGTCGACGTGGGGGTCAGCTGCTCCTGCCCGAGCGCCTCCCAGGTCGCCGCGCTCGGTCCCGACTTCACGACCGTGCCGTCGCCGTAGTCCACCGTGAGGAGCTCGGGCGTGAACGTCACCTCAATCGGCAGGCCGAAGAGCTCGCCGCCGACGGTGTGCGCTTTCGGCGCGAACGCCACGTTCATCGGCGCGTCCGCGATCGCAATTCCGTAGGGCTCGATCACCGGTTCGCCGGCGCCCGGCGCGAACGAGGCGACGTCGCGCGCGGCCAGCGCGGGGATGACAGGCGCCTCGGGCTCGGGGTCCTCCGGGGCCCCGGGATCCGCCGGTTCTTCCTCCGCGGCCTCCGCGCACGCGGGGCCGAGGACGTCCTCCCCCGGCCCAAGGCAGTTCCAGCCCTCGATGAGCTCCGGCGATGGCGCGGGGGGCGCAGGAAGCCCGTCGCCTCCGCCCGTCTCGACGACCGGCACGGATCCGCCCGGCGCCACGCCGCCCCCACCGCTCCCGGTGTCGCCGCCCCCGCCTCCGCCTCCGGTCGCGATCTCGTCCCAGATGTCGAGGGAAGAGTCACCGCCTGCTCCACATGTGTTTGAGAACAATTCACCGCGCGTGCATTGCGACGTATGTGCGACCGTTCCCTGAACTCCACTATCCAAATACCCGAGCACTAAATATGCCGCAAGAATTAACATTCTGTACTCGCGATCTCAGCGAAACTCACAATCGAGAAATCGCCCTCAATAGTCGCGAACTCAACTTCCAGTGCATATCGTGGATTATCGCGTGCTCCCTGCTTTTCGCCGTCCTCAGTGACGAGGTATACACCACTGTCGTCATGACACACCGTCGCCAGGACCGCGATTGATTTACCAGCGCGATCGAACTGGATTGGCTGGAAGTTCACGATTTGCGATTCACCTTCGATCCGAATATTGCGTTCACTTATGTCGCGAATTGTCTGCTCTTCATCGGCGCGAAGGTCTGGCGCAAGGTAGTCCAGTGCATCTTCATTCTCCCCGTAAGGCAGACTCAACGAGTTGTATTCCCGATAAGTCTCCTCCGCCGCGGCGTAGGCCTCTTCCTCGGTCCACGCGGGCTCGGGCTCCGGCTCGGGCGCGCAACCGGCGAGCAGCACCAGGGACGCGGCGGCGCTCAGGGCGGCGATCACGACGGAAGAATGCATCCCCACACGCTACGAGGATCCGGCGGCGCGCGCAGAAGTTCTCCACAGGGGGCCGCCGCGGGAAGGGAGCCGGAAACGCGAGACGGGCCGGATCCCGAAGGATCCGGCCCGTCTCAGCTCAGAGCGCGATCAGCGATCAGTTGCCCGCGAGCTGCTCGCGCAGCGCGGCGAGAGCCTCGTCGTCGGCGAGGGCGCCGGCGCCGTTCGACTCCGTCGAGAAGCTGCTCGCGGCACCGGCCGGCGCAGCCTCCTCGGCGTTCGCCTCGGCCTCGATGGCCTTGGCGACCTGCTCCTTGTGCTGCTCCCAACGAGCCTGCGCCTGGGCGTACTCCTGCTCCCAGGCCTCGCGCGCCTCGTCGTAGCCCTCGAGCCACTGGTTCGTCTCCGGGTCGAAGCCCTCGGGGAACTTGTACTCGCCGTTCTCGTCGTACTCCGTGGTCATGCCGTAGAGCGACGGGTCGAACTCGGTGCCGTTCGGGTCAACCATGTCGTTGGCCTGCTTGAGCGACAGCGAGATGCGGCGGCGGTCCAGGTCCACGTCGATGACGCGGACGAAGAGCTCCTCGCCCACCGAGACGACCTGCTCGGCCATCTCGACGTGCTTGTGCGACAGCTCGGAGATGTGCACGAGGCCCTCGATGCCATCCGCGACACGCACGAACGCGCCGAACGGAACGAGCTTCGTGACCTTACCGGGCGTGATCTGACCGATCTGGTGCGTGCGGGCGAAGACCTGCCACGGGTCCTCCTGCGTCGCCTTGAGCGACAGCGAGACGCGCTCGCGGTCGAGGTCGACCTCGAGAACCTCGACGGTGACCTCCTGGCCCACCTCGACGACCTCGCTGGCGTGGTCGATGTGCTTCCAGGACAGCTCGGAGACGTGCACGAGGCCGTCCACGCCGCCCAGGTCGACGAACGCACCGAAGTTGACGATCGACGAGACCTGACCCTTGCGGACCTGGCCCTTGTGCAGGCCGTTGAGGAACTGCGCGCGGGTCGCCGACTGCGTCTCCTCGAGGAGGGCGCGACGCGAGAGCACCACGTTGTTGCGGTTCTTGTCGAGCTCGAGGATCTTCGCCTCGAGCTCCTGGCCGAGGTACGGCGTCAGGTCGCGCACGCGGCGCAGCTCGATGAGCGAGGCCGGGAGGAAGCCGCGGAGGCCGATGTCGAGGATGAGACCACCCTTGACGACCTCGATGACCGTGCCCTTGACGACACCGTCGTTCTCCTTGATCTGCTCCACGTCGCCCCAGGCGCGCTCGTACTGGGCGCGCTTCTTCGACAGGATCAGACGGCCTTCCTTGTCCTCCTTCTGGAGAACGAGGGCCTCGATGTGGTCGCCCACCTTGACGACATCGTCGGGGTTGACGTCGTGCTTGATGGACAGCTCGCGCGAGGGGATGACGCCCTCGGTCTTGTATCCGACGTCGAGCAGAACCTCGTCGCGGTCGATCTTGACGATCTCGCCGTCGATGATGTCGCCGTCGTTGAAGAACTTCAGAGTCTTCTCGACCGCGGCCAGGAAGTCCTCTGCAGAGCCGATGTCGTTGATCGCGACCTGCGTGGTGGCCGAGGCGGTCGTTGCGTTAGTCATGTAGTGGTTTGCCTTCAGGGGTTGTGATGATCGGGCCTCGTGTTCCGGCCGCCTCCCCGCAGGGACGCGACGTGGTCTGTGGAACCGGGGCGATGAATGGGATACACCGCGTCACACGGCAGTCTCACGCTCCGTACCGAGGGCACGAGGCATCGACGCGCGCACGCGTGACGCTCCAGGGTAGCACGACGGGGCCCGGATCCGCCGCGAGCGATTCCGGGCTCCGCGCAGTGCGCGTCAGTACTTCGCGGACTGTCCGCCGTCGATCGGCAGCACGGCCGCGTTGACGTAGCTCGAGTCGGCCGAGAGAAGGAACGCGACGACCGCCGCGATCTCGTGCGCCTCGCCGTAGCGCTTGGTCGGGTTCGCCTGGATGAACTGCTCCGCGGCGGCGCGGGGGTTGTCCGGGTCGATCTGCTTCATCGAGTTCTCGACCATGGGCGTCCAGATCGCGCCCGGCGCGATCGCGTTCACGCGGACACCGAACTGGCCGTACTCGACCGCCGAGTTGCGGGTCATGCCGACGACGCCGTGCTTCGCCGCCGCGTACCCCGACTGGTTGCCGACGCCGCGGATGCCGCCGACACTCGCGGTGTTCACGACGGATCCGCTGCCCTGCTCGTGCATGACGGCCAGCACCTTCTCGAGCCCGAGGAACGCCCCGGTGAGGTTGATGGAGATCACACGCTCGAACTCGGCGGCGGTGAAGTTCTCCGTCAGGTTCTGGCGCCCCTCAATGCCCGCGTTGTTGAAGAAGCCGTCAATGCGACCGAAGCGCTCCGTGGTCGCGGCGACGTACGCCTCGACGTCGGCCTCCTTCGACACGTCGGCCACGACGGTCAGCACCTCCGCGGTCGGCGCGGCATCCAGGACCGCCTGCTTCGAGGCCGCCAGCCCCTCCTCCGAGACGTCCACGAGCGCAAGCTTCGCGCCCTCGTCCGCCACGCGCACGGCGGTCGCGCGGCCCAGGCCGGAGCCGCCGCCCGTGATCAGAATGACCTGTCCTGCAAATCGGCTCATGACGAGCCTCCTTTCGTGATGCGGTGCGCATCCTCGCGCACAATTCGACACTAGTCGATCTAGAGCCTTCGGGCGCCGCCGGACGCCATCCGCACGGCTCCTCCCCCGCCCACCCGCGCGCAAACTAGGCTGACGCCATGACCAGCCCCGCACGCACACTCGGCCGCCTCGCCCTCGGATCCGCGCTCGCCTTCGCCGGCGTCGCGCACCTCACCTTCGCGCGGAAGGAATTCCAGGCGCAGGTGCCGGAGATCGTCCCGTCCTCGCCGGACACGACGGTCGTCGCGTCGGGCGTCGCCGAGGTCGCACTCGGCGCCGCGCTCCTCACCGCGCGCCGCCGGCGACGGGCCGTCGGGCGCGTGGCCGCGGTGTTCTTCGCCGCCGTCTTCCCCGGGAACATCTCGCAGTGGATCCATCGCCGCGACGGATTCGGGCTCGACACCGACGACCGCCGCTTTGCGCGGCTGTTCTTCCAGCCCGCGCTGATCGCCCTCGCCCTCTGGTCGACGTCGCGCCCCGCGCGCTGACGCCCCCGCGCGGGCGTATGGGGACATCTGCCCCTGATGCGACGGCGCGTGCGCCGATATGCTGAGGGCGCGGTCTGGCGCCGGGGGGAGGCACCCGCACAGCCGTCGCGCGGGGCGACCGCCTCGCAGGCCTTCGTCCCCGAGGAGCGACATGTCCGACATCCCCCCGCCGAACGGCGCCGGCCCGGCCCGTAACGAGCCGCCCGCGCAACCTGGGCCCGGCGACGCGCCCACCCCGCCGGCGCCCCCGCAGCCGCCCGTCTACGCGCCGCCGCCCGGCGCGGGTGCCCCCGCGGCGAATCCCGGCGCGGGCAGCCCCTACGGCTACCCCGCGGCGGGCTCCCCCGTCCCGCCCGCTGGCGGATCGCCCTACGCCCCGGCGCCGCCGAGCGGCGGAAAGGGGCGCGCGATCACGGCGCTCGTCCTGGCGATCGTCGGCGGCGTGATGTGTCTGATTCCGTTCGCAGTCTTCCTCGGGCTCCCGCTGGTGATCGTCGCGATCATCCTCGGCATCGTCACCGTCGCAAAGAAGTCCGCCGGCCGCGGCCAGGGGATCGCCGCGATCATTGTCGGCGGCGTCGCCTTCCTCGTCGGCCTTGTCATGGCGGCCCTGACCGCGTTCATCCTCGTGGGGTTCGCGTTCTACGAGGACGCCGGCTACACGTCCGACCCCTACGGCGGGTCCATCGTTGATGAGTACGTCGACGACCTCGCGGGCGAGGAGCGGGCGGCCCTTGAGAACCTCACCGTCGCGGAACAGGCCCTGTGGACCGCCCCGTACGACGACAGCGCGCAGGTGGTCGTCCTCATCGACAACCCCGACGACGTCGTGCTCCCGGGGGTGGATGTCACGATCGAAGCCGTCGGCGAGGACGGCACGATCCTCGACACGACGTGGGACTACGTCACGCTCACGCCCGGCACGTCGATCGCGTCGGGGTACTTCGCGGCGGCGACAGAGGACGAGATCGCCGACCTCAACGTCGTCTTCGATGGCTACGGGATAAGCAGCATTCCGAGCGACGAGTTCGGCGGCTTCGAGGTCGGCGAGCTGGAAGCAGAGACGGAGGACGGGTGGACCGTGGTCTCGGGCGCGGTGTCGAACCTCGACGATGTCGACGCGGAGGGCGTCGAGGTCGAGCTGCTGATTCGCGACGCCGACGGCGAGATTGCCGGCCTGGACTGGACGTACGTCGAGCGCATACCCGCCGAGGGCAGCGCGCGGTTCTCGATCGACCTGTACGACAGCGTGCCCGAGGGCGCCTCGTACGAGGCGTTCGTGCAGGCCCCCGCGTTCTGATCGCCCCGTCCGCGCCGCGGGGGCGATCCCTCACGCGGCGCGGGCGGATCCCTCCGAGTCGACCACCAACGCGACGCCCTCGTCCGACACCACGAGCTGCGCGCGCAGCGCCTCGGGATCGTCCGCGAACGCCCGCGTCATCTGCCGGATCCACGACCGATCCGCGAGCGTGAGGCGCGCGGGGCCCGGGCGCTCCCACGCGACCACGGCATAGGAGGCGGGCGTCTGACGCACGACGCGGGCGATGACCTGCCCCGTCAGCTCCGCCGCGGTGATGGCGCCGGAGGACGGCATGGCGGCGACGTCTGACGGGTCTGCCGCGCGGTCGTCCAGGGGGATGAGCACGCCGGTCGAGCGCATCCGCGCGTCGAGCAGGAGCAGCCAGACCCGCGCGACCGTCGCCGTGTCCAACAGGGAGGCGACGAGGCGCACGAGGTCATCATCGCGTGTGAGCGGGCGATCCTTGAGGGCGTCGATCTCGTTGTCGTTCATGCGCCCAGCCTCGCGTAGCGGCGGCCGGCGCGATCCCCCGCACGCCCCGATCGGGGACAACTCCCCCGCGTTTCGCCCTGGGGACGAGACAGACCGCACGCAGACCGGCCCCCGTCGGCCTCGCGTTGCGCGAGCCCGACGGGGGCCGGTCGATTCCCGCGCGGCTTAGCGCGCGGCGGTTCCCTCGACGTAGTCGTCGTCGCTGTTCTTCCAGGAGAACAGCGAGCGGAGCTGCTTGCCCGTCGTCTCGATCGGGTGCTGCTCCTCCTCGGCGCGGAGCTTCGTGAACTCCGGGGCACCGGCGTCCTGGTCGTCGATGAAGCGCTTCGCGAACGCGCCGGACTGGATGTCGGCGAGGACCGCCTTCATGTTGTCCTTGACGTGCTGGTCGACGACGCGGGGGCCGGAGACGTAATCGCCGTACTCCGCCGTGTCCGAGATGCTCCAGCGCTGCTTGGCGATGCCGCCCTCCCACATGAGGTCGACGATGAGCTTGAGCTCGTGGAGGACCTCGAAGTAGGCGATCTCCGGCTGGTAACCGGCCTCGGTGAGGGTCTCGAAGCCCGCCTGGACGAGGTGGCTCATGCCGCCGCAGAGGACCGCCTGCTCACCGAACAGGTCGGTCTCGGTCTCCTCCGTGAAGGTCGTCTTGATGACGCCGGCGCGCGTGCCGCCGATGCCCGCCGCGTACGAGAGCGCGAGGTCCCACGCGGATCCGGTCTCGTCCTTCTCGACGCCGATGATGTCGGGGATCCCGCGGCCCGCGGCGAACTCGCGGCGGACCGTGTGGCCCGGCGCCTTCGGCGCGATGAGGATGACGTCGACGCCCTCGGGCGCCTCGATGAGCCCGAAGCGGATGTTGAAGCCGTGCGCGAAGGCAATCGCCTTGCCGGGCGCGAGGTTCGGCTGGATGCCCTCGGCGTAGATCGCGCGCTGGTTCTGGTCCGGCGCGAGAATCATGATGACGTCGGCCCAGGTGGTCGCGTCCGCGACTGTCTTGACCGGGAAGCCGTCGTCCGACGCCTTCTGCGCCGACTTCGAGCCCTCGCGCAGCGCGACGGCGACCTCGACGCCCGAGTCGCGAAGGTTCTGCGCGTGGGCGTGGCCCTGCGAGCCGTAGCCGACGATCGCGACCTTCTTGGACTGGATGATCGACAGATCGGCGTCTGCGTCGTAGAGGATCTCTGCCACAGTGTGCTCCTTGCTTGGTGGTTCGGTGAGGAAACGGGGTTAGCGCAGGACGCGCTCGGAAATCGACTTCGGACCGCGGCCGAGCGCCAACAAGCCCGACTGCGAGATCTCCTTGATCCCGAAGGGCGTGATCGCGCGCTGGAACGCGTCGACCTTGCCCTGGTCGCCGGTGATCTCGATCACGAGCGAGTCGGGCGCGTAGTCGACGACGTTCGCGCGGAAGAGGTTCACGACCTCCAGGACGTTCGCGCGCGAGGAGTTGTCGGCGCGCACCTTGACCAGCATGTGCTGGCGCTGCACCGACGCCGCCGGATCCAGCTCGACGATCTTCACGACGTTGATGAGCTTGTTGAGCTGCTTCGTGACCTGCTCGAGCGGGAGGTCCTCCACGTCGACGACGACGGTGATCCGGGACAGCCCCGGCACCTCCGTCACGCCGACGGCGAGGGAATGGATGTTGAAGCCGCGGCGGGCGAACAGCCCCGCCACGCGCGTCAACAGGCCCGGGGTGTCCTCGACGAGGAGGCTCAGAACGTGCTTCGACATGGCGCTCAGATCTCCTCACCGAACGCGGGAGAGTGTTCCCGGGCGTACTGGACGTAGCTGTTGCTGACGCCCTGCGGCACCATCGGCCACACCATGGCGTCGCTCGAGACGACGAAGTCGATGACGACGGGCCGGTCGTTGGTCTCGAGGGCGAGCCGGATCGCGTCGTCGATCTCCTCCTCCGTCTCCACGCGGATCGCGAGGCACCCGTAGGCGTCGGCGAGCTTCACGAAGTCGGGGATCCGGCGCGTGTCGTGGCCCGTGTTCAGGTCGGTGTGCGAGTAGCGCCCGTCGTAGAACAGCGTCTGCCACTGGCGCACCATGCCGAGCGACGAGTTATTGATGATGGCGACCTTGATGGGGATGTTATTGAGGACGCAGGTGGCGAGCTCCTGGTTCGTCATCTGGAAGCAGCCGTCGCCGTCGATCGCCCACACGGGGCGGTCCGGCTCGCCGACCTTCGCGCCCATGGCCGCGGGCACCGAGAAGCCCATCGTGCCCGCGCCGCCCGAGTTGATCCACGAGTTCGGCCGCTCGTAGCGGATGAACTGCGCCGACCACATCTGGTGCTGGCCGACGCCCGCAACGAAGACGCCCTCGGGGCCCGTGAGCTCGCCGATGCGCTGAATGATGTGCTGGGGGGCGAGCAGGCCGTCCGTGGGCGGCGTGTAGCCGAGCGGATACTGGTCCTGCAGGCCGCGCAGGTACTGCCACCAGCCCGCGAAGTCGGGGCGGTCGCCGGCGGTCGTCGACCGGTACGCCGTGTCGAGGTCGACGAGGACGTCCTTCACGTCGCCCACGATGGGCACCTCGGCATGGCGGATCTTCCCGATCTCGGCCGGGTCGACGTCGACGTGGACGACCTTCGCGTTCGGCGCGAACAGCGCGGCCTTGCCCGTCACGCGGTCGTCGAACCGCGCCCCGAGGGCGACGATCACGTCGGCCTCCTGGAGCGCAAGCACCGCGGGCACCGTGCCGTGCATGCCGGGCATGCCCAGGTGCTGGTCGTGCGAGTCCGGGAACGCCCCGCGCGCCATGAGCGTCGTGACGATCGGCGCGCCGGTCGTCTCGGCGAAGGTGCGCAGCTGCTCGGACGCGCGGGCGCGAATCACGCCGCCGCCCACGTACAGGACGGGCTTGGCCGATTCCGCGATCATCGCGGCCGCCGCCTGGATCTGCTTGCCGTGCGCCTTCGTCACCGGGCGGTAGCCCGGAAGGTCGAACTTCGGCGGCCAGATGAAGGGCACCTCGGCCTGCTGCGCGTCCTTCGTGATGTCCACGAGCACGGGCCCGGGGCGCCCCGTGCTCGCGATCTCGAAGGCCTGCGCGATCGCGCGCGGGATGTCGGCGGCGTCCTTCACGAGGAAGGAGTGCTTCGTGATCGGCATCGTGATACCGACGATGTCCGCCTCCTGGAAGGCGTCCGTCCCCATGAGCGTCGAGAACACCTGACCGGTGATCGCGACGAGCGGCACCGAGTCCATGTAGGCGTCGGCGATCGCCGTGACGAGGTTCGTCGCACCGGGGCCCGACGTCGCGATCGCGACACCCACGCGACCGGTCGCGGCGGCGTAGCCCTCCGCGGCGTGGCCGGCTCCCTGCTCGTGGCGCACGAGGATGTGGTTGAGCGACTCCGCGTTCATGAGCGCGTCGTACGCCGGAAGGATCGCGCCGCCCGGAAGGCCGAAGACGTCGTCGACGCCAAGCAGCTCGAGCGAGCGGACGACGGCCGCAGCGCCCGTCATGACGGGCGCGTGCGAGCTGGTCGCGGGGGGACGCGGGAAGGCGGTCGTGGGATCTGCGGGCATAGTGATTCCCTGATCAGTTGGGGACGACGTGGGCGAGGACGCGGATCAGCCGGTGACGGCGCCGACGGCGGCGGAACCGACGAGCTTGGCGTACTTCGCAAGAACGCCGCGGGTGTAGCGCGGGGGAAGCGGCTCCCAGCCAGAGCGGCGGGAGGCGAGCTCAGCCTCGTCGACGAGTAGGTCGAGAGTGCGAGCGGCGACATCGACCCGGATCAGATCGCCATCGCGCACGAATGCGATCGGACCTGCGTCCACCGCCTCGGGTGCAATGTGGCCGATGCACAGGCCGGTTGTGCCGCCGGAGAATCGACCGTCCGTCAACAGTAGTACATCCTTGCCGAGGCCGGCGCCCTTGATGGCCGCCGTGATCGCGAGCATCTCGCGCATCCCGGGGCCGCCCTTCGGGCCCTCGTAGCGGATCACGACGACGTCGCCCGCCTGGATCTCGCCGTTCGTGAGCGCGTCCATGGCGGCGCGCTCCCGCTCGAACACCCGCGCGGGGCCCTCGAACACCTCGGCGTCGAAGCCGGCCGTCTTCACGACCGCGCCCTCGGGGGCGAGCGAGCCGTCGAGGATCGTCAACCCGCCCGTCGCGTGGATGGGGTTGTCGAGCTCGCGCACGACCGTGCCGTCGAGCGGCTCGGGGTCGAGATCCGCGAGGTTCTCCGCGAGCGTCTTGCCCGTGACGGTCAGCGCGTCACCGTGCAGGAGCCCCGCGTCGAGCAGCGCCTTCATGACGACCGGCATGCCGCCGGCGCGGTCGAAGTCCTGCGCGACGAACTGCCCGAACGGCTTCACGTCGGCGAGGTGCGGCGAGCGCTCCCCGATCCGCCGGAAGTCATCGAGCGTCAGGTCGACGCCTGCCTCCCGCGCGATCGCGAGGAGGTGGAGGACGGCGTTGGTGGATCCGCCGAGGACCATCGCGACCGTCACGGCGTTCTCGAACGCCTTCTTCGTGAGGATGTCGCCCGTCGTGATGCCCTTGCGCAGCATCTCGACGACGGCCTCGCCCGACCTGTGCGCGTACATGTCGCGGCGCCGATCCGCGCTCAGCGGCGTCGACGAGCCCGGCAGGCTCATCCCCAGCGCCTCGGCGACGCACGCCATCGTGTTCGCCGTGTACATCCCGCCGCAGGCGCCCTCGCCCGGCGCGAAGCCGCACTCGATCTTCTTGAGGTCGGATTCGCTCATCTGACCGGCCTTGCACGCGCCGACGGCCTCGAACGAGTCGATGATCGTGATCGTGCGCTCGGTGCCGTCGTCCATCTTGACCCAGCCCGGGGCGATGGATCCGGCGTACAGGAAGACGCTGGCGAGGTTCAGGCGCGCCGCGGCCATCAGCATGCCGGGGAGCGACTTGTCGCAGCCCGCGAGGAGCACCGTGCCGTCGAGGCGCTCGCCCATGACGACGGTCTCGACGCTGTCGGCGATGACCTCGCGGCTCACGAGCGAGAAGTGCATGCCCTCGTGGCCCATGGAGATGCCGTCGGAGACGGAGATCGTGCCGAACTGCAGCGGGTAGCCGCCGCCGGCGTGGACGCCCTCCTTGGAGCCCTGCGCGAGCCGGTCAAGGGAGAGGTTGCAGGGGGTGATCTCGTTCCAGCTCGACGCGATGCCGATCTGGGGCTTCTCCCAGTCGTCGTCGCCCATGCCCACCGCGCGCAGCATTCCGCGCGACGTCGTGGCCTCGATGCCGTCGGTCACCACGCGACTGCGCGGCTTGATGTCGATTCCCGCACTAACGTTGTCACTCACGCACGCAGTCTATTCCCAGATTCGCGCGCCCCCGAACGGCTTGCCGTTCTGCCCGCGGAGACGCGAGCGAAGCAATCAGGATGCGCGATGCTGCGCGAGGCGCGTGAGCACGGCGGCGAGCTCCGGCGTGTCGCCGACGCGGACGCGCGCGGCGGTCTCGCCGTCGCCCACGCGGATCCCCAGGTCGCCGTCTTCGAGCGAGCGCAGCGCGTCCTCGTCGGTGACGTCGTCGCCCGCGAACACCACGGCCGAGGCGCCCGTTTCGCGCCGCAGCTCGGCGATCGCGACGTCCTTGCCCTCGTGGCGGTCGGCGAACTCGACGACGTGTTTCCCCGTGCGCCGGCGCCAGCCCGGCGCCTCGCGTTCCATGAGCTCGTCGACCGCGGCCTGCGCCCGGGCCTCGCCCGCCGGATCCGCGAGGCGCGTGTGCAGGGCGAATCCGAACGCCTTGTTCTCGATCCACGCCCCGTCGATCCCGGTGACCGCCCGCTCCGCATCGTCAGCGAGGCGCGCGGATCCGCCCGCGGCCGCGCCCTCGCCGGGCGCGGCGTCTTCCTGCCCCGGGCGCCACCGCTCCGCCCCGTGGGAGCCGACCAGCCAGATCGGCGAGTCGTCGCGGTGCTCGGCGATGACGCGCAGGTCGGCGAGCGTGCGGCCCGACACGAGCGCGACCGTCGTGCCGGGGGTGTCCGCGAGCGCGGCCACCGCGCGGGCGGCGTCGGGGGTCGCGCGCGCCGACATCGGTTCGTCGACGAGCGGCGCAAGCGTGCCGTCAAAGTCGAGTGCAACAAGGAGCCGCGGCGCGGACCCCAGCCGCGCGAGCGTCTCGTCGAGGTCGCTCACGCGCCCTCCCCGTCCGCGCGCCGCCGCCGCAGCTCGTCGATGTCGGCGAGGAACGTGCGCCCCCACTTCTCGACGTCGTTGTCGAGCACCTTGCGCCGCATGGTCTTCATCCGCCGGGCCTGTTCCGCGACGGGCATCTCCAGGGCGCGCATCATCGTCTCCTTCATGCCCTCGATGTCGTGGGGATTCACGAGCAGCGCGCTCCCCAGCTCGTCGGCCGCGCCGGCGAACTCGCTGAGCACCAGGACGCCCGTGTTGTCAGCGCGCACGGCCACGTACTCTTTCGCGACCAGGTTCATGCCGTCGCGCAACGCCGTCACGAGCATGACGTCGGCCGCGAGGTACAGCGCCACCATCTCCTCGCGCGGGTAGCCCTGGTGGAGGTACCGGATCGCCGTGTTCTCCACGGTGGAATAGTCGCCGTTGATGCGCGCGACCGTCATCTCGATCTCGTCGCGCAGGTCCTGGTACGCCTCGACACCGGGCCGGCTGGGGCTCGCGACCTGGACGAGCGTCGCGTCGTGTCCCGAGATGTCGCCGTCGGCGAGCAGCTCGCCATAGGCCTTGAGCCGGTGGCGGATCCCCTTCGTATAGTCGAGGCGATCGACGCCCAGCATGAGCTTCGCGGATCCCACCTGCTCGCGAATCGCCTGGGCGCGCGCGATGATGTCGGGCCGCCGCGCGAGCTCCAGGAAATGCTCCGCGTCGATCGAGATGGGGTACGGCTTCGCGATGACGAGCCGCGACCCGTCGCCGTCCGGCACCTGCACCGTGTCACCCTTCGTGGGATGGTTCAACAGGCGCCGGATCGATCGCTGGAAGTTGCCCGCGTCCGCGACGCGCTGGAAGCCGACGACGTCGGCCCCGAGGAGCCCCTGGAGGACCTGCGCGCGCCAGGGCAGCTGCGCGAACAACGCGTATGCGGGGAACGGAATGTGGTGGAAGTAGCCGATGGTTACATCCGAGCGGAGGGCGCGCACCATCTGCGGCACGAGCTGCAGCTGGTAGTCCTGGACCCAGACGAAGCCGCCCTCGGCGACCACCTCGGCCGCCGCGGCGGCGAACCGGCGGTTGACGGTCACATACGCGTCCCACCACGACCGCTTAAATTCCGGTGCGGCGATGACGTCGTGGTAGAGCGGCCAGATCGTGCCGTTCGAGAAGCCCTCGTAGTAGTCCCGCAGGTGTTCGGTACTCAGGGGCACCGGGACCAGGAGGTTCCCGTCGAACTCGAACGGCTCGACGTCGAGGTCGGCCTTCCCTCCCCACCCGACCCACGCGCCGTCGAGGTTCTGCATCACCTGCTCGAGGGCCGTGACGAGGCCGCCGGGCGAGCGGCGCCACACCGGCTCGCCGTCCGGCCCCTCCACGCGGTCGACGGGAAGGCGATTGGCGACGACGACGAGATCTGCGCGAGACATGGCACTCCTTGGTGTCGTCGCCAGCCTAGTGATCCGACGAGCTGCGGGGCAATGACGGATCCGCGCACGACCGGGTAGCGTGGGGCCATGCGCAAATACCTGCTCGGCACGGGAATCATCGGCGCCGTCTCGACCGGCTGGTCGCTCCTCCGGGGCGCGACCCATCAGGAGTTCACCTGGCGCGTGGCGCTCTCATGGGCCGGATGGGCCATCTCCATGGCGCTGTCGATCGGCATGATCCGCGACATCCGGCGCGCGTCGCAGGGGCAGCCGATCCCCGCGGACTCGCCGATCGCGGGGCGCGAGTCGAAGTACCGCCGCAGCTAGCGCGGCGACCGAGGGCGACGGGCGACCGTCGCCCTGCTCTTCGATCGAATACATCACATAGTTATATAACGGTGTAATATAGCTGGACGTGACTGCATCCGACGATCTCGAGGCCATCATCGTCGCGGCACACGCGCTCACCCGCATCGCCGCCCTCGATACCCGTAACGAGGCGCCGTCCGCGCAGTGGCGCACGCTCGCGATCCTGCGCGAGCACGGCGCCCTCCGCATCGGGGACCTCGCCCGCCTGAGCCGCATCACCCAGCCGGGCGCGACGCGACTCGTGCGGACGATGACCGAGGCAGGACTCGTCGAGCGCGCCGCGGACGCCGACGACTCGCGCGCCGTGCGGGTCGCGGCCACCGCCGCGGGCGACGAGGCCTACCTCGCCTGGCGGCGCCAGCTCACGGGCGCCCTGCTCCCCCGCTTCGCCGACCTCGACGACGGCGACTGGGACGCCCTGCGGCGCACGGCGCGGCTGTTGACCGACCGCGTCGCATCCCCCCACCCCTCGACCCCGAAGGAGATCGCGCCATGAGCCAGGCCGCACCCTCGTCCCTCTGGAAGCAGCCGCGAGCCGTCTGGGCGGTCGCGTTCGCGAGCGTCGTCGCGTTCATGGGAATCGGCCTCGTGGATCCGATTCTGCCCGCGATCGCCGAGGCGCTGGTCGCCTCCGAGACCGAGACGGAGCTGCTGTTCACGAGCTACCTCGTCATCACCGGCGCGATGATGCTGTTCACGAGCTTCGTGTCCAGCCGCATCGGAGCCAAGAGGACTCTCCTCGCGGGCCTCGCGATCATCCTGGTCTTCTCGCTGCTCTGCGCGCTGAGCGGATCCGTCGACGCCGTGATCGGATTCCGCGCGGGCTGGGGGCTTGGCAACGCGCTGTTCATCTCCACGGCGCTCGCGACGATCGTGGGAAGCGCCGCGGGCGGCAGCGCCGGCGCCATCATGCTCTACGAGGCCTCGCTCGGCCTCGGGCTCGCGATCGGGCCGCTCGCGGGCGGTCTCCTCGGCAGCGTCTCGTGGCGCGCTCCCTTCTTCGGCGTGACGGTGCTCATGGCCATCGCGTTCATCGCGGTGATCGTCCTGCTCGAAGCCCCCGCCACGCGCCCGCAGCCGGTCCGGTTCACCGCGTCGCTGCGCGCCCTCGGCCGCCCCGCGCTCGGGCTGCTCGCGGCCGCGGCCGTGTTCTACAACATGGCTTTCTTCGTCCTGCTGGCCTACTCGCCGTTCCCGCTCGGGTTCGACGCGCTCGGCATCGGCCTGACCTTCTTCGGCTGGGGCGTCGGCCTCGCCGTCACGTCGATCTGGGGCGCCCCCGCGCTCCTGCGCCTCGTGAAGCGCTCGACGGCGATCGTCATCGTCATGCCGCTGATCGCGGCGGACCTCCTCGTCGCCGGGCTCGTGGCCGCGCACCCCGGCGCGCTCGTCGCGTGCATCGTCGCGGGCGGGCTCCTGTTCGGGTTCATGAACACGATCCTCACGGAGACCGTCATGGAGGCCACCGACCTGCCGCGGCCGATCGCGTCGGGCGCCTACTCGGGCGTGCGCTTCCTGGGCGGCGCGGTCGCCCCGCCCGTCGCGACGCTCCTCGCACACCACTTCGGGGACGTGGCCCCGTACCTCTTCGGCACCATCGCGGCCCTCGTCACCGCCGCCATCGTGTTCGCCGGACGCCCCCTCCTCCGGGTCGCCGACGGTCGCCGGGTCGACGCGGAGGACGAGGCGCTGGCGGTCACCGAGGGCGACGCCGCTTAGGCGGATCAGCCGGACGCCGACTCGCGCTCGATGACGCGAAAATCGGCGAGTAGCTCCCGCGGGGCGGCGTCCGGATCCGCGATCCGCTCGATGAGGGCGTCGACGGCGCGCTCCGCGATCCACGCGCGCCCCGGGTCAACCGTCGTGAGCGTGGGGATCGAGTACGCGGCCTCGTCGATGTCGTCGAATCCCACCACGGCGACGTCCGCGGGCACCTCGAGCCCGGCCTCATCGAGCGCGCGCAGCGCCCCGAACGCGAGGGTGTCGTTGAGCGCGAACAGGGCGTCGAACCGCGCGCCGCTCGCGAGTAGGCGCCGCGTCGCGTGGAGGCCGTCGACGCGGTGCCACTCCCCCGCGGGCGCGATGAGTGCCTCGTCGACCGCGAGTCCGCGGCCCTCGAGCGCCTCGCGATAGCCCCGCAGTCGCAGGCCCGCGGATCCGATGACCTCGCCCTCGTGCGCGCCCACGAGCGCGATGCGGCGTCGCCCGCTGTCCAGGAGAAAGTCGGTGGCGGCGCGCGCCGCCTCCACGTTATGCATCGTCACGTGATCGGCCGGCCCGCCGAAGATCCGCTCGCCGAGGAGGACGAGCGGATAGTCGACGGCGAGGGCCCCCGCGTCGTCCTGCCCCATCTCCAGCGGACTGAAGATGAGCCCGTCGGTCATCTTCACGCGCGCGGCCCCGAGAAGCGCCAGCTCGCGCTCGCGCGTGCCCCCGGTCTGCTCAACCTGCACGGCGAGGCCCCGCCGCTCGGCGGCCGCGATGACGGCGGCCGCGAGCTCGGCGAAGTAACTCAGCGCGAGATCGGGCAGCGCCAGGCCGATGACGCCCGTGCGTCCGGACCGGAGATTCCGCGCCGTCTGGTTCGGCGTGTACCCGAGCGCCGCAATCGCGCGCTCAACCCGATCGCGCGTGTCCGGGCGGATGTGGGGGTAGTCGTGGATCACGTTCGAGACCGTCTTGATCGATACGCCGGCCTCGCGCGCGACGTCCTTCAGCGTCGCGGGCACGGTGCCCGCCGAACGCCCGCGGTCATGCCCCAAGCCCCACGCGGTCGAGAAAGGCGTTGCCGAACACGCCCGACGGATCCACCCGCGCGCGGAGCGCCCGGAAGTCCGCGAACCGGGGATAGAGCGGGCGGAGGCGCTCCGCCCCCATGTCGAACACCTTGCCCCAGTGGGGGCGCGCGTCGAAGGGCTCCAGCGCCCCTTCCAGGACCGGCAGCACCCGGCGCACGGCCTGCTCGTCGCGGTGCCACGTGAAGTGCAGCCCGACGCTGTCCCGCCCCGACGAGGGGCTCAGCCACTGGTCGTCGGCAGCGATCGTGCGGATCTCGCACACGTGCAGGATCGAGGAGATCGCCTCCCCTCGCGCGCGCACGGCGGCGATCGCCGCGGCGGCGTGCTGCCGCGGCACGAGGTACTCGCTCTGCACCTCGTCACCGACCGACGGCGTGAAGTCCAGGCGGAAGTGCGGCAGGCGGGCAAACCAGGGGCCCGGCTCACCGAGCTGCGGGCTGCAGGCCTCCGCGACCGCTCCCGCGATCGGGTGGCGCGGTCCGTCGGCGCGCACGGCCCCGAGCAGATCCGCCACCGCGGCATCGCCCGGCCCCGCGGCGAGCGCGCGCCGCTTGACCCACACCGCCTGCGCGCGGTCCCCGGGCGCCCAGGTCGTGAAGATGCTCACGCTGTGCCCGAGGGCGCTGACCTCGTCGAAGCGCTCGAGGATCCGGTCCCACAGCGGCCCGTCGAACACCGTCTGCGCGACCTCGTAGGCCGGCTCGGTGTCGAGCTCCAGGCTCGTGACGATGCCCAGGGACCCGAGCGAGACGACGGATCCGCCGAATTCGGCGTCGCCGCGCCGCACCGTGCGGAGCTCGCCGTCGGGGCCGACCAGCGTGACGGCGCGAACGGCGGCCGCGAGCGAGGGCACCCGGTCGCCGGATCCGTGCGTTCCCGTCTGGACGGCCCCGGCGACGGAGATGTGCGGCAGCGAGGCGAGGTTCGCGAGCGCGCGACCCGCCGCGTCGAGTTCGCCGACGATGTCCCCGTAGCGCAGGCCGCCCGCGACGCGGACGGCGCCCGGCAGGATCTCGATCTCGCGCGGCATCCGCGCAAGCGAAATCAGGGCGCCGTCCGTGTCTGCGATGTCCGTAAACGAGTGCCGCGACCCGAGCGCGCGAACGCGCCCGCCCGCCGAGACGGCGCCGCGCAGCTCCGCGATCGAGGTGGGTTCGAGGATCCGCTCGGCCCGGTAGGCGACGTTTCCCGCCCAGTTGCGCTCGCTCGTGTCCGGCATCGTCGCCATGGTCCGCCCCTCGTTCTCGCTGGCCTGCGTCAGGACAGGCCCACCGCGGTCCAGGATACGGGCGGCAGGGTGATCGTCAGAGCGCCGCCCGCGACGGCGGCCGTGTCGTTGCCCTTCGGCGCCACGCGCTCGGTGTTCTCGAGCGGACTCCCGCTGTCGTAGGTGAAGGGGGTGCTCCCGGCCTGCGCGAACAGGGCCTGCGTGTAGGCGCGGCCGTTCGGCGGGAAGTTGGCGAGCACGCCCGGCGCGCCGTTCTCCTTCAGCGTCTCGGCCGCCGCGGCGAACTCCTCCCACGTGGTCGGGGCCGCGATGCCGTACTCGTCGAGGATGTCCTGGCGGTAGAGCATGCCCATGGGACCGCCGTCGACGGGGATCGCGTAGACGGCATCCCCGCTCGAGACGTCGCGCCAGGCGCCCTCGGTGTAGTCACCCTCGACGTCGGCCGCGCCGTATTCGCTGAGGTCGACGAGCGCGTCCCGGATGAAGAAGCTCGAGAGCACCTCCGACTCGAGCATGATGACGTCGGGCGCGCCGCTGCCGGCCTCGATCGCGGTCGAGAACTTCGTGTACTCGTCGTTGCCCTGCCCGGCGTTCGTCCAGCAGATCTGGACGTCGTCGTGCGAGGAGTTGAACAGGTCGACGACCTCCTCGAACGCCGGATACCAGGCCCAGACGCTGACCTGGGTGGCGTCCTCGTTGACGATGTCATTCGTGCACGTCGCCTCGGCGGCGCCGCCCGAGCAACCCGTCAACGCGGTCGCGGCGACGGCAACCGTGCCGCCGGCGGCGAGGATTTTCTGCTTCATTGCTGTGTCCTCTCGGGGAAGAGACTCCGATGTCTCCCGCAGATTTACAACGTTGTAGGTAAACGTTGTAAAGGCAGTGTGACGCCGCGCCCGGTCGCGTGTCAACCCCCTCGTGAACGGGGCGGCACGCGGCCGGGCGCGGCGCGAGGACGGGGGGCTTAGACGCCCTGGTTGATGTGGTGGTAGACCTGGTTCCAGCGCATCGCGTTGCGGAACCCGTTCACGGTCGTCGACTCGTCGATTTCGAGCAGCTCGATGCCCGCCATCTCCGCGAAGTCGCGGAAGCAGTCGATCCCCACGGCGGTCGTCATGACCGTGTGGTGCGCCGCGCCCGCCGTCATCCAGCAGGCGGCGCTCGTGGGGAGGTCAGGCTCGGGCCGCCACACGGCGCGCCCCACGGGCAGCTTCGGCAGGTCCGGTGCCTCGACGTTCTCGACGACGTTGGCCGTCAGCCGGAAGCGCGTGCGCATGTCGCTCATCGCGACGACGAGCGCGGGGCCCGGATCCGCCGTGAACACGAGGCGCACGGGATCCTCCTTGCCGCCGATCCCCAGCGGGTGGATCTCCGCCCGCACACGACCCGCCGTGAGCGACGGCGACACCTCGAGCATGTGCGCTCCGAGGATCCGCTCCTGGCCCGGCGTGAGGTCGTAGGTGTAGTCCTCCATGAGGCTCGCGCCGCCTGCGAGGCCGCGACCCATGACATTGGCGATGCGGACGAGCACGGCGGTCTTCCAGTCGCCCTCGCCCCCGAAGCCGTAGCCCTCGGCCATGAGGCGCTGCACCGCGATGCCGGGCAGCTGCTTCAGACCGCCGAGGTCCTCAAAATTGTCGGTGAAGGCGCGGAAGCCGCCCTCGACGAGGAACGCGCGCAGCCCGATCTCGATCGCGGCCGCGTCTCGCAGCGAGGAGTGCCGTTCGCCGCCGGCGCGCAGCTCGTCGACGATGTCGTAGAGCCGCTCGTACTCCGCCACGAGCGCGTCGATCTCGGCGTCGGTGGCCGCCTCGACGCGCTCCACGAGCTCGTTCACGCCCCAGGTGTTGACCTGCACGCCGAGCGCGATCTCGGCCTCGGTCTTGTCCCCCTCCGTGACGGCGACGTAGCGCATGTTGTCGCCGAATCGGACCACCTTGAGGCTCCGGGCCTCCGCGAGGCCTGCGGCGGCGCGGATCCACGTGCCCACCTCGCCCGCAACGCGCGCGTCGCTGACGTGACCCACGACAGTCTTTCGAGCCAGGCCGAGGCGGCTCTGGATGTAGCCGAACTCGCGGTCGCCGTGCGCGGCCTGGTTCAGGTTCATGAAGTCGAAGTCGATCGAGTCCCACGGGAGCGCCACGTTCGCCTGCGTGTGCAGGTGCAACAGCGGCTTGGAGAGCGCCTCGAGGCCCGCGATCCACATCTTCGCCGGGCTAAAGGTATGCATCCACACGACCACGCCGATGACGTCGTCGTCGGCGTTGGCGTCGAGCATCGCGCGGCGGATCGCGGCGGGATCCGTCAGCACGGGGCGCCACACGATCGGTGCGGGCACGCTCTCGCTGGCGTCGAGCTCGCGCGCGACCTCGCGCGACTGCTCGGCGACCTGCGCGAGGGTCTCCTCGCCGTAGAGTCCCTGGCTCCCCGTGAGGAACCAGATCTGCTTGTCCTGGTAGGGCTTGGTCATGACGATTCCTGTTCTCTTCGCGGGCCGCGTCAGCGCTGGCCGTACACGTTCTGGTAGCGGTCGTAGAGCCGGTCGACCAGCTCTGTGGGGATCGGGAGCGGCGCGCCGAGCTGGCGCGAGATGTGCACCGTGCGCGCGACCTCCTCGAGGAGCACGGCCGCCTTGACGGCGGAGCGCGCGTCGCGCCCGATCGTGAAGGGGCCGTGGTTCTGCATGAGCACGGCGGGGCTCCGGCGGCCGCGCAGCGTCTCCACAATGCCGCGACCGATCGAGTCGTCACCGATGATCGCGAACGGGCCGACGGGGATCGGCCCGCCGAACTCGTCCCCCATCATCGTCAGGACGCACGGGATCTCCTCGCCGCGGGCCGCCCACGCGGTGGCGTAGGTCGAATGGGTGTGCACGACCCCGCCCACGTCGGGCATGTGGCGGTAGACGTACGCGTGCGCGGCCGTGTCGGAGGACGGGCTGCGGTCGCCCTCGACGAGCGCGCCGTCGAGGGCGCACACAACCATCGCGGCCGGCGAGAGGTCGTCGTAGGACACCCCCGAGGGCTTGATGACAAGCAGATCGTCGTGCCCGGCCACCCCGGGAACGCGCTCGGACACGTTGCCGGCCGTCCACGCGACGAGCTCCCATCGGGGAAGCTCGGCGTGCAGCGCCGCGACGCGCTCGCGCGCGGCCTGGACGGCGCCGGCCATCTCGGCGGGGATTGCGGTCATGCCTGGTCTCCTTCTTCTGTGACGGGGAGCGCCGTGACGGCGGCCCGCTCGATCTCGAGGCCCGCCTCCCACGTCGCCAGGTACGCGTCGTGGTCGCGGATGTCGTCGCCGGACGGCGTGACGCGCGCCACGGTTTCGTCGGCGAAGGCGGTGCGCGCGATCCAGTCCGCCAGCGGCGCGCTCTCTCCGCCCGCCACGGCGGCGCGATAGGCGGCGAGGATGGCCATGCCCCACGCCCCGCCCTCGCTCGCTTGGTCTCCGACGACGACGTCGGATCCGAGCGCCGCGGCCAGGAGCCGCTGGGCGACGCCCGCCGTGCGGAAGATCCCGCCGTGCGCGCGCATCTCGTCGATCGTCACGCCCTCCTCGTGGAGCGCGCGCATGCCGAGCGCGAGGGTCGCGAAGGATCCGCGCACCTGCGCGCGCGCCAACCCCGCGAGCGTGAGGGCGGATCCCGGGGTCCGCACGACGAGGGGGCGCCCCTCCGACAGGCCCGCCACGGGCTCGCCCGAGAGGTGGTTGTACGCGAGCACCCCGGCGTCCGCGTCTGGCTCGAGGGCGCCGCCGAGGAACGCGGCGAACGCCTCGTCTTCCGCGACCGGGTGACCGATCGCCGCAGCGAACTCGCGCAGCACGCCCACCCAGGCGCCCGTCTCGCTGGCGCCGTTGTTGCAGTGCACCATCGCGACGGCGTCCCCCGCCGGCGTCGTGACGAGATCGATGTCGTCGTGTCGCCGCGCGAGCGGACGCTCCAGCACGACCATCCCGAAGATGCTCGTGCCCGCGCTGACGTTGCCCGACCGGGGCGTGACGGCGTTCGTCGCGACCATCCCCGTGCCCGCGTCCCCCTCGGGTGGCGCCGCGAGGGCACCGGGGGCGAGCGATCCCGTCGGGTCGAGCAGGCGTGCGCCCGCCTCGGTGAGGCGGCCCGCGTCCTCGCCCGCCCGACGCACCTCGGGCAGGAGGTCGGCCAGGCTCAGGCGGCCCGCTCCCCGGCGCGCGAGGACCGCGTCCGCGCGCCGCAGCCGGGCGGCGTCGTAGGTGCCGGTCGCCGAGTCGATCGGGAACATCCCCGACGCGTCCCCGATCCCGAGCGCGCGCACGCCCGTCAGCAGCTCGTGGACGTAGCCCGCGAGCGTCGTGACGTGGGCCACGTGCGCGACGTGCTCCTCGCCGTCGCGCACGGCCTGGGCGAGGTGAGCGACGGACCAGCGCAGGGGGATGGTGATGTCGAGCTCGTCCGACAGCTCGGCCGCCGCCGGCCCCGTCGTCACGTCGCGCCAGGTTCGGAACGGCACGAGCAGCTCGCCCGCGGCGTCGAAGGCAAGGTATCCGTGCATCATCGCGGACACGCCGATCGCGGCGAGCGCGCCCGGGCGCGACCCGCCGTCGGCTTCGACGCGCGACACGAGATCGGCGTAGGCGGCGCGCACCCCGGCGCGCACGTCCTCCAGCGCGTATGTCCAGTGCCCGTCGACGAACTGGTTTTCCCAGGCGTGGGATCCGGTCGCGATCACGCGCCCGAACGGCGTCGTGAGGCACGCCTTGATCCGCGTCGAGCCGAGCTCGATTCCGAGGCTCGCGGATCCCTCCCGGATCGCGGCGTCGGGGTGTGGCGTCGTCGTCATCGTCGTCCTCTCATCGGCGGCGTCGCCGCTGTCGCGGTACGTCTATATGTTAGCGCTCACATACACGATGCGATACCCCGGCGCGGGAGTCAGCCCACCCGTGTCGTGCTCTCCCGCACGACGAGCCGCGCGCGGATGCGGATGGGGCCCGCGGGCGGCGCGCCCTGGCCCGCGGCGACCAGCGCCTCGACCGCGGCCGCGCCGAGGTCGGCGAAGGGCTGAGCTACCGTGGTCAGCGACGGGCGGAGGAAGGCCGCGCCGTCGATGTCGTCAAACCCGGCGACCGCGACATCACTCGGCGCCTCGATCCCGCGCTCACTGCAGGCGCGCAGGGCGCCGATCGCGAGGAGATCGTTCGCCGCGAGAATCGCGGTGATCTCCCCCGCCGCGATCTCGTCCGCGAGCAGGGCGCCCGCGCGATAGCCGTCGGCCGCGGCCCATCCTCCGGCCGGCACGATCCGCGGCTCGGCGCCACCCTCCGCCATCGCCTCGGCGAACCCGCCCGACCGCTCGATCGCGTCGAACCATCCGCGCGGCCCCTCGAGGTGCGCGATCCGGGTGTGCCCCTCGGCGAGCAGGTGACGCGTGAGGTCGCGCGCCGCGCGGCGCTGGTCGACCGCCACATCGAGCGCGGCGCCCTCCCCGCGCGCCGCCACCACGACGCAGGGCACGGCGAGCGGGTGCCGGTCGATGACGTCCGCGACCTCGGCGAGGGGCGCGACGACGACGATGCCGTCGACGCCCTGGTTCAGCAGCTGGTCGAACACCTCCCGCGGATCCCGGGAGCCTACGGACGCCAGGGAGACGAAGTACCCGCGATCGCGCGCCGCGGCCTCGATCGCGAGCACCGTCTGGGCCGGCCCCGAGTGCGCCGTCGACGTCGTCACGACGCCGATCGTGGCGGTGCGGGTGGTGACGAGCGTCCGCGCGGCCTGGTTGCGGCGGTAGCCGAGCTCCCCGATCGCGTCGAGCACGCGGGCCCGCGTTTCCTCCCGCACGTACGCGTGGTCGTTCAGCACCCGCGACACGGTCTGGTGCGAGACGCCCGCGCGCTCCGCCACGTCGGCCATCGACGGCCGATTTGTCCTTGCCATGGGACCCATCCTGACGGATCCGCCAGACAGAAGACGCCTCCGGCCCGAGAGGGCCGGAGGCGTCTGAGAAGTGGTGCGCCCCCTCGGACTTGAACCGAGAACCCACTGATTAAGAGTCAGTTGCTCTGCCGATTGAGCTAGAGGCGCAGGATCCGAGCGAAAGAAGAACTCGTGCCGAACCGAGGAATGACATTACCGATTTTCCCCGCCGGACGCCAATCGGGCACCCACGCCCGGCGTGTCTGAGTGCGGACTGATCGTCGCGCCCGCGCCGATACCATGGGGCGATGAGCCCCTCCGCCGCCCCCGCCTCGCTCGCCGACGACCTCGCGCTCGCGTTGCGGCTGGCGGACGCGGCCGACGCCGAGTCCATGGGGCGGTTCGACCGCCCCGACCTCGAGATCGGCCAGAAGGCCGATCGCTCGCACGTGACGGCCGCCGACCTGGCCGCCGAGCGCGCGATCCGCGAGATCATCGCGGCCGACCGCCCGGACGACGCCATCTTCGGCGAGGAGTACGGCACAACCTCGAGCGCCGCCCGACGCTGGATCGTGGATCCGATCGACGGCACCGCCAACTACCTCCGGGGCGTGCCCGCGTGGGGAACGATGATCGCCCTCGAGATCGACGGCGTCGTGTCCGCCGGCGTCGTCAGCATGCCCGCGATGGGCCGCCGCTGGTGGGCGGCGAGCGGAATGGGCGCGTGGACGCTCGCGGGAGGCGAGCCGCGCACCATCGCCGTCTCCGGCGTGGACCGCCTCGACGAGGCGTCCCTGAGCTTCCAGTCGATCGCCCAGTGGCGCGACGCCGGGCACCTGGACGCGCTGCTCACTCTGCAGGAAAGGGTGTGGCGCGACCGGGCATACGGCGACGTCTGGTCGTACATGCTCCTGGCGGAGGGTCGCGTCGATATCGTCGGCGAGTTCGACGTCAAGGAGTACGACATCGCCGCGGCCGCCGCCATCGTCCGCGAGGCGGGCGGCCGGTTCACCTCTTTCGAGGGCTCCGATTCGCTCGACACGCTGTCTGCGCTCGCGACCAATGGGCTCCTCCACGACGCCACGCTCGACGCCCTGCACGGACGCACGCCATGACGCGTGCACGCGCGCTTGCGGGCGCCCTCGGCCTCGCGGTCCTCCTCACCGCCTGCTCCCCCGCCGCCGAGGAGGCGACCGAGACGCCCACCCCGGATCCCACGCCCGTCGAGATGTCGTGCGACACGATCGTTCCGACGACCTTCTCGTCGCGGCTCGGCGAGCTGGGCTGGTCGGCCCGCGAAGAGCCGTTCCGCATCGGCGAGCACGTGTTCGACGACGGGATCCAGTGCATCTGGGGAGACGCCGAGACGGGATCCGAGGTGGCGCAGATGTACGGCTGGGCGCCGGCCGACGCGGATACGGCGGCCGAGATGCAGGAGTACCTCGAGGCCCAGGGATGGATTCGCGAGGAAGACGGCGACACCGTCTACATCACGGAGAACCCCGACTACGCACTCGCCGTCGGCGACGACGGCTACGGCATGACCTACCGCTTCCGCGACGGCACGATCGCCCTCGCAGACACCAAGACGGGTCTCGAGCTCGTCGTGTGGCAGGCGGGCGAATAACACCGACATCCCGGCTGTCACTGGGTGTTTCCGGCGATTCGTCCGATATCGATCTGACAACGGGTCACATTCAGGGTGCCTCACCTAGCCTGATTCGACCGGGTCGGCGCGCACGGCAGCGACCCCGTTCGACGCCTCGTGCCCCCCCCCCCCCCCCCGCACGACGGAGAGGAACACCGCATGTTGCAGCCTGTCGCATCCCCCACCGTCCGCCTGGCCGACGCCGTGTTCGGGCGCCTCGCCGACGCGATCGTCGGCGGATCCCTCGGCCCCGGCGAGCGGCTCCGCGACGCGGAACTCGCGCGGACTATGGGCGTGTCGCGCATGCCCGTGCGCGAGGCCCTGCAGCGCCTCGAACGCATCGGTCTGGTCGAGATGTCGCCCAGCCGCTACACGCGCGTCACCGAGGTCACCGACAAGCTGGCGGCCGACACGCGCGCGTTTGCGGGCGAGTACGCCGCGATCACGATGCGCATGACCCTCCCGAGGATGACGGCGGATCAGCGCGATGCGGCCGCCGTGCGGATCGACGAGATCGTCGCCGAGGTAGAGAACGGCGCCGCTACCGTCGCCACGCGGCGCGCCATGTACCGCCTCCTCGTGGAGCTGTCCGGCAACGAATTCGTCCAGACCGTGGCCCGCGACGCCGACCTCGCCATCGCCCGAAACCTCCAGGGCCTCGCTCTGCCCCTCGACGGCCCGGGCGAGCTCGCCGAAAACTATCGCGCGCTCCGCGAGGCGGTGCGCGCCGGCGACGCGGACGAGGCCGAGATACTGGTGCGCGCGCAGTACGGCATCTGACGCACCGCAAAACGAACGACGCCCCGCCCCTCGAAAGCGAGGGGCGGGGCGTCGTTCGTTGTGCGGTGCGGTCGTGGAGCTGGGGGGAATCGAACCCCCGTCCAGCACTGGTTCACTGGGGTTTCTCCGGGCGCATTCTGTGGAGACGTTCTCATCGGCTCCGACCTTCAGCACAGACACATAGGTCGACGAGCCCAGTCGAGGAAAAGTCCCCCGTAGCGTCCCGACACCACTACGGAGCAAGATCCCTAAATGACGCCAGGATCCGTGGCGGGATCACCCACGGTCTGACGGACTATCGGGCTCGCTTAGGCAGCGAGGGCGAAGTCAGTGCGCTTGGAGTTGGCACTTATGTGTTTGCAGGGGGCGTTAACGAGATAACCCTGCATCCTCGGCCCGCTTCCCTCAGATCAGCAGACGCTGTCGAAACCGATCAGCCCCGTGTGACCCTTCGCGAGAAGGAAACCGCATCGCACGCTGTGGAGTTGTCAGCGCGACGTGTCGCGCCCCAGCTCGGATCTCTCCGAGCACTCCAGCCTACAACGTCCGGGCACGCGCGTCCATTCCCCGGCCCGCTCACCCCTCGCGGCGGGCGACAATCTCGCGGATCCAGATCGGCGCGAAGGGCGACGTGCAGTTCGGCGGCGTCGGATAGTCCTTGAGCACCTCGAGGCGTTCGCCGATGTCGAGCGCGCGATGGCGCTTGTCGGGGTGCTCGATGCCGATCTGCGCGAGCGTCGTGTTCATCTCCCACTGCTCGCGCCCGGGGGCCTCGCGCATCCCGGCCTCGATCTCCTCCAGGAGCGCGTCGAGGTCCAGCCCGTCAGGCTGCTTCGCGACGCGCTCCGCGGTCAGGGCCCACGCCGCGGCCGCGACGTTCGGCTCCGGATCCCCGTGCCACGCCACGCGCAGCGCCTCCGCATGGCGGCTCTTCTTCACCACATAGTTGGTCAGCCAGTCGAGCACTTTCGGCGCGCGCGCCTCACGCATCATCTGATCGAGCTCGGCGGCGTCGAACTCGCGGACGCGGCACACGAGAAGTGCCACGAGCCGCGGCGCCGTCTCCCCCGTCGCCCACAGCGCGCGGGCAAGTGACTGATCCTTGCCCGCCTCCTTCGCGACCTGGCGCAGCGCGCTGAGCTTCACGCCATGATCGTCGCCGTGGCGCTCGTTGACCGCGCGCGTCTTGTCGTCCTCCAGCGCCGCGAGCGCCGCGCGCACGCTGTCGACCGTCGCATCCGTCATACGACTCAAGGTACGCGGCCGGGCACGAGGCTGGGGATCCCCTCCGAGGCGACGCTTCCGCGCCGCGTGACGGGAGCGCAGGCGTAGCGTGGGCGACGCATCCGATCCACCAACCGAGGAGGCATCATGGCTCTACTCGACGGAAAGCGCGTCGCATTTCTCTTGACCGACGGCTTCGAGGACAGCGAACTGACGGCACCATGGGAGGCGGCCCGCAACGCGGGCGCGGAGGCGCACCTCGTCTCCCCCGCGTCCGGCACCGTGACCGGGGAGCACGGATACACCCAGGCGGTCGACGCCTCCACGCGCGCGACGAGCGCCGACGACTTCGACGCGCTCGTGCTCCCGGGCGGGGTCGGTAACGCCGACGCGCTCCGACTCGACGCCGAGGCCGTCCGCCTGGCGCACGAATTCTTCGCCCAGCACAAGCCCGTGGCGGTCATCTGTCACGGCGCGTGGATCCTCGCCGATGCGGACGTTTTGTCCGGGCGCACCCTGACGAGCTACCCGAGCCTGAAGACAGACCTCGTCAACGCGGGTGCGACGTGGGTCGACGAGCAGGTCGTAGTCGACCAGGGCCTCGTCTCGAGCCGCACGCCCGACGACCTGCCCGCCTTCACCGCCCGCATGATCGAGGAGATCGCGGAGGGACCGCACAGCGGCCAGACCGCGTAACCGAACCGCCACGTGCCCGCGACCGCCCCGGTCGCGGGCACGTACGCGTTCAGGCGTGGCGCCAGGCGTCGGCCCACTTCGCCGCGAGCGTCTCGACGTTCTCGTGCGCGTTGAGACCGCTGGGCTGCGGCACCACCCAGAGGCGCACGCCGTCCGGCCATCCGTCCGGCGGGTCCTGCGGGCCGAGCACCGCCTTCGGGCGATCGAAGCCCGCGCGAAACGCCGTGATGCCCGCGACCGCGACGAGCCCGGGGCGCATCTGGGCGACCCGCTCGACGAGCCGCCGGGCCCCGGCGCGCAATTCCTCCCGCGTGAGCTCGTCGGCGCGCGCGGTGGCGCGGCCGACAAGGTTCGTGATCCCGATGCCCCGGGCGACGAGGTCGGCGGCATCGGCGTCATCCAGCCCCCGGGAGGCGTCCACCTCGCGAGAGGTGAGCCCGGCACGAAATAGCGAGGGCCAGAACCTGTTGCCGGGGCGCGCAAACGGGGCGTTCACGGCCGCGGTCCACAGGCCGGGGTTGATGCCCACGATGAGCAGGCGCAACCGAGCATCGCCCCCGGGCACGACGTCGTCGCGCGGCGCGGGGTCGGCGGTCGCGAACCGCGCAAGGTCGGCGCGCGTCGGTCGGGCGCCGCCCAGCGGCGACGGCCGACGCGGGACGGGCGTCACGCGCAGATCGAGCCGAGCGCGTCGTGCGCGTCCTCGACCGCCTGGATCGCGTCGGGCGAGGTGAGATCGCGGGCGGAGGCGAGGCGGTCCGCACCGTCGGCGATCATGTCGCCCGCGCTCCCGCCCACGTCCTCCGCGAGCGTCTCGAGCGTGGCGACGAGGTCGTCACGGGCCGCGGCGATCTCGGCCTCCGTCGCGTTGCCGCTGTCGATCAAGGCGGAGTACTGGGCGTAGGCGCCGTCGGCGGTCGCGCAGATCTCCGCGACGTCGATGCCGAGGGCGTCGCCCGCGACCTGCGCGGCCTGGGCGCACCCGGCCAAGCTCAGCACGGCGAGGAGGGGAACCAGGGCGAGTCGGCGCATGCCGCCAGGGTATCCGGGATCCACCCCGCTCGATTTGCGCGCCGGCGCCATTGCGCGGCACTCTCGGCGTATGCGTCGCGTTCTCCCCGCCACCGTTCGGGCGGCGGCATGACCGTCCGGACGGCGCTCGCCATCGTGGCGTTCATCGCGGCGCTCGCGATCCTCATCGCGGTCGGCGCGGCGATCGTGAGCGGATCCACGTGGTTCCTCTCCGAGGTCGTCATGCGGATCTTCCCGCTCGACTACGGCCGCGTCAGCTACGACCCGTAGCCGTTCGCCCGCGGCTCACCGGCCCCGCCGGTAATGCGCATCGATAGCGCCGCAGCGCAGGGCGCGGGCCCGGACGAGCTGGAGGCGCAGCGGATCCGCCAGCGCGCCGGCATAGAGCGTGGGGCCCGCGCCGGCGAGAATCGGCTGCACGAGGAAGCGGTACTCGTCGATGAGGCCAGCCCGGTGATCCGTGCACCCGTCGAGCGTCACGTTCAGGCCGAAGGTGAGCGTGCCCATGGGGTCCTCCGTCGGGTGCCAGTCGCGGCGGCGACGCCGATCGCGCGCATGAGAACCTACACCCGCCCGCGGATCCGCGGGAGGCGGGCCGGTGAGAGACTGGACGGATGCACACCGTCGAGTCGTGGGAGCGCGCCGTCGCGGACCTGTGGGAGCGCTCGGATGCCCTCGGCCGCGAGGAGGGCGTGGCGCAGATGCGCGCGCTTGCGGCGAAGTGCCCCGCGTCGGACGGCCGCGCGGCGTTCGAGCTCGCCGGGATGTACGACACGCACGACGACGAGGCGGAGGCCGCGGCCTGGTACGAGCGCGCCCTCGACCTCGGGCTCGACGACGCCCGGCACGCCCAGCTCGCCGTGCAGTACGGTTCAACGCTCCGCAACCTCGGTCGGCTGAACGAGGCGATCGCCGTCCTCCGCGCGGCCCCCGTGCACGCGTCGACCGGATCCGCGCCCCGCATCGTGCTCGCGCTCGCGCTGCACAGCGCCGGCCGCGCGGACGAGGCGCTGCGCGTCGCACTGGAGGCGCAGATCGACGCACTCCCCCGCTACCAGCGCTCGATGCGCGCGTACGCCGCCGCGCTCACGGAGTCGCGCTGACGTTCGCGGCGCCGGCTCACGTCGCGGATCGCTCGGGCGCGAACTCGATCACGTAGTCGCGCGGGATGCCCTGCGTGGCCCGGCCCCACGCACTCCGCCGCACCCGCTCCTGGTGCGCTTCGAACGACGCCCGGTCGACGAATCGCTCGGACACGCTCCAGACGAGCGGATCCGCCGTCGGCTCGACGAGAAACCGGACGCACCCGGTCTCGGAGCGCGACAGCGCGGTGTGCCGCGGAAGCTCGCGGCGCACGACCTCCGCCTCGCCGGGCGTGCGGCAGACGAGCCGTCCCCGGAGCTCGATCGCCGTCACAGGTGTTCTTCCGTCTGCGTCGCGGATCCAGCCGGTGGTTCGCCGGGCGCGGGCCGCGTCAGGTAGACATCGACCGAGTCCTCGCTCGCGAGGACGAAGCCGTAGCGTTCATAGAGGCGGCGAGCGCGGCTTCCCTGCAGCACATTGAGGCGGAATGGCCGCCCCGCGGTGTCCATGGCCAGGACCTGCGCCAGGGCCCAGCCCCCGGCGCCCTGGCCCTGCTCCGCCGGGTCAAGATAGAAGTGCTCGATCCACACCACGTCTTCGTCGGGGCGCACCGCGACCACGCCGACGTCGGCCCCCGCAACCTGAATGACCCGAGTGTGCGCCGGAACGAACGCGTCAAGGAATCGCCGCCGCACGCGCGTCGCGTCGTAGCGCCCGAGACGCTCGAGATCGGGACGCAGGACCACCGCGCGCAGCTCCGCAATCCAAGCGGCATCCGCCGACGTGCTAGGTCGAAAGCTCCGCTCGCCTGTCACCCGATGAGCCTAGCTGCCCGAGGCACACGGATTCGGGACGGGCCCGTGGGGAGCAGGCGCCACCCGGCGGCGCGGGCGGATCCTATTCCTCCGCGCAGAAGGTCACATGCAGCCATCTTCAGCGACCACCCGGTGCAGCATCATCGGGGCACCCAGGGGGCGCCAGTCCTCGATCTGCAAGACGCGTGGCAGCTCTATGGGATCACTCGCGGAGGTGGAGGTTCGTCGGGCACGGACGGCCTGCAAGTCGGTTCTGGCCTGTGGTGATACGGATCTGCGCGTCTTTGACGCATGGACGGGTTATTGGGTCGCCGAGTGGCGGTGGGGTGACCTACGCTGGTTGGCATGTTGGTTTACGGCACCGCTTCGCTGCGTCTGCGCAGCCGCTAACAGCGGCGAGCACCCTCCACAGGTTGTTGCTCCCGCCCCGGTGATCACGGCCGGGCGGCTCTTTCAGCGTGCCCGGCTCCGCAACAACCACGGAGCAAACAGTGCCTATCTATCGAGGTGGCCGTCATGAGCACGGCCAGAACTTCCTGACTGACCCATCCATCATTGCCACGATGACCCGGCTCGTGGCCGCCACCGATGGCCCGATCATCGAGATCGGCCCCGGTGACGGAGCACTCACCACCCCGCTGGCCCAGCTCGGGCCACCGGTGACAGCCGTCGAGATCGACACCCGGCTCGCCCAACGCCTGGCCGAGCGGTTGCCGTCGCATGTGGAGGTCGTCGCCGACGACTTCCTGGACTACCGGCTTCCAACATCGGCGCATGTGCTCGTCGGGAACCTGCCGTTTCACCAGACCACGGCCATGCTGCGACGCATCCTGCATGCCCCGGCATGGACCGATGCAATCGTGCTCGTGCAATGGGAAGTTGCGCGGCGCAGAGCGGGCGTCGGCGGTGCCACGATGATGACCGCGCAATGGGCGCCCTGGTTCACCTTCACGTTGCACAGTCGTGTTCCCGCTCGCGCGTTCACCCCACGTCCGGGCGTCGACGGCGGAATCCTCACCATCCACCGCCGCGAACACCCGCTGCTGCCCCCGGCGCGGCGACGCCAGTTCCACGCCCTGGTCCACCGCGTCTACACCGGTCCCGGACGTGGGCTGGCCCAGATCCTCGCACGCAACACCTCGCTCGGCTCGCCACAGGCGGCACAGGCGTGGCTGACACGCCAGGGCGTGAACGCTGCCGGACTGCCGAAGGACCTGCCCGTCGAGGCATGGGTGGACTTGTTCAAGACCACAGGCTCCTCGCCACCGCCCCACCGCACGCAGTCGTCCTCAGGAAGGCGGCGGCGATGAGCATCGACCCCTCGTGGCGAGTCTGCCCGGACGAGACCACACCCAGCCATACGTGCTGGACCGAGACAGCCGTACACCATGCAGCACGGCTCCTCGCTCAAGACCCCGGACGGGATTGGCGACTTCGTGACCTTGCCGACCTCGTGCACCTGTCCACGTCACAATTGGGCAGGGCCTTCAGCCAACGTTTCGGGATGCCTCCCATCCAGTACCTGGCTCACCTTCGCGCCCACAGACTGGCCGAGCTCCTGATAGAGACTGATCTTCCGGTCGGTGTCGCCATGACACAGGTCGGGTGGCGCAGCCGCGGCCACGCCGCACGACAGTTCACCACCATCGTCGGGGTCAGCCCATCCGCGTATCGACGTACCGCGACCCAACGAGCAAGCCTGGAATGCCCGTGCTGTGGACAGCGAAGCGAGTTGCCCCGATGACGGCCACAGAGCACTCTGGCCTCGGCCCTACCAGGACAGAGATCCGTGACACGGTCATTCGGATGCGAGCTGATCTCGCTCACCGGTGGACCTTAGCCGAACTCGCACTGGATGCCCATCTGTCGCCGTCGCGGCTCGGGGGCCTGTTCGTGGAGCAG
Source organism: Microbacterium sp. ZXX196 (assembly GCF_009709595.1). Taxonomy (NCBI): domain Bacteria; kingdom Bacillati; phylum Actinomycetota; class Actinomycetes; order Micrococcales; family Microbacteriaceae; genus Microbacterium; species Microbacterium sp. ZXX196. The sequence goes on along the minus strand of NZ_WMEE01000016.1, from coordinate 617 downwards.
TTCGGCGTCCCGCCGATCATGTTGCTGGCTCGGTTGCGGGTGCGGGAGATGGCTCGGCTGTTGCGGGAGTCGGACATGACGGTCGGCGAGATCGGGGTCCGGGTGGGGTGGCGGAATCGTGGTCATGCGGCGGAGCAGTTCGCCAAGATCATGGGCGTCACCCCAACCGCATACCGCAACCAGTATCACCAGCGGACCCGGCAGACGATCTGACGGGTTGCTTGTGGTGCGGGCAGGCGATCATCCGCCTCGTCGGCGCAGTCTTGGCCGAACAGACCGATGAATGGGCAGAAGGCCGTCGCTACCTCGGCCTCGACGTTCTCACCCGTTGCCGACTCACCACCATCACTAACCCCGTTGAGGATGTGACCGAACCCCTCGCACTCACTGCCTAACCGAAGGAATCGCTACACCACTCCGCCGGACTTGACCACACGTTGAAGCGGAACTCCAGCGAGTTACGTCAGAGGTAGACGTTCGGACCGCAGCAAAACTGCCCCGCGCCTGCGTCCCTGCCTCTCCTGAAATTCTGCGGGCGGCGGGCGTGAGGAACGAACTGGTGACAGTTTCGGCTTAGGCCGCGAGTGTGAGCGGCTCGGCTAGCTTGGCTTCGAACT
>NZ_WMEE01000163.1:0-273 GCF_009709595.1 Microbacterium sp. ZXX196 | reverse complement strand
ATGAAAGACCGTACCAAGCAAGTATTAGGCATAAACAACTATTGTCTGCTTTATTAGAAGAGGATACGATAGCGGCGCAAACGATTATGGAACAACACATTGAAGAAATAAAGCAAATGACTTTAAAAGATTTTTTATAATTTTTGCAGAAGACCACGAACTACTGTTCAAGACTTGTTATAGACTCAAACTAGGATAAAGAAATGATAAGGGGGAGCTGCTATACATAGTGACTCCCCTTATTCACTAAAAGTCTGGTCCATCAAATTGTTA
>NZ_WMEE01000162.1:0-273 GCF_009709595.1 Microbacterium sp. ZXX196 | reverse complement strand
GCAACGGTTGCGGCGTGTGTGAAAATATTTGCCCTGCCAATGTGCTCCAGGCTTATACAGGACGCAATCAACGCGGCATCGAACTTCTGTCTTTAGAAGCTCTGAAAGCCCAGGAGCAATCATGAAAAAAATTTCTATTCTTCGCGCATTGTCTCTTGGCCTTTTCCTTTTAGCCGTTGTATGCGGTGTGATTTGGCAGACTGGGTGGGGGACACTTTCTTCCTTTGGCATTGGCTCGATCGCTCAGAGTTGTCCGGTTGGTGCATTAGAAAC
>NZ_WMEE01000161.1:0-273 GCF_009709595.1 Microbacterium sp. ZXX196 | reverse complement strand
AGCTTTCTCCTGCACCGCCTCTTCATGGACAAGAGTAGCGAAAAATGACTACACATTCTTTTATCGACCTTTAAGCAGTCGGCAAACTCGTAATTATAAGTTTGCCGACTTTTTGTTTTGGTCTAAAAACTATATCCTAGGAATAAAGAGAACAAGTAAATTCCAGTTAATAAGAAGACTATGTTAAAATTGTGAATTCTGTTAAATATTGATAGAAAGAACCATAATTTTACTTTAAAATAGAGGAGAGTGATATTTAAAAAGAGAGGTATA
>NZ_WMEE01000160.1:0-273 GCF_009709595.1 Microbacterium sp. ZXX196 | reverse complement strand
CACGAAAAAATATAAAGTATCTGACGATGATGTAGATAGAGAAGTACAAAAGGCGAAAAAGCAATACGGCGATCAATTCTCAGCTGTACTAGAAAATAATCGTTTAAAAGATGAAGCTGATTTCAAAAATCAAATTAAGTTCAAACTTGCTATGAATGAAGCGATTAAGAAAAGTGTTACAGAAAAAGACGTGAAAGATCACTATAAGCCAGAAATTAAAGCGAGTCACATTTTAGTAAGTGACGAAAATGAAGCGAAAGAAATAAAGAAAAA
>NZ_WMEE01000159.1:0-274 GCF_009709595.1 Microbacterium sp. ZXX196 | reverse complement strand
CAACAAGATTCTTAGAAAATTTAACGGAGCTAATCTTATTAGATGTTGTGCTCAAAGCAGTTGAGATTCCAGTTATAGATTTACCTACAGAAGCAGTTTTCCAAGTATCTAAGATCTCTGTTATTGGTTTTCTTACAGAAGTTGCAGTCTTCCAAGCATCTAAGATTTCCGTCATTGGTTCACTTACAGAAGTTGCAGTTTTCCAAGCATCTAAGATATCCGTCGTAGGTTTACCTACAGAAGTTACAGTTTTCCAAGTATCCAAGATTTCTGT
>NZ_WMEE01000158.1:0-274 GCF_009709595.1 Microbacterium sp. ZXX196 | reverse complement strand
ACACCGGCGATGGCACCTGATGCGCCAACTGTCGGCACTGCCGATCCGGGCGCGGCCAGAACATGCGCCAGCCCGGCGGCAATACCGCACATCAGGTAGAATACCAGAAACCGCCGGTGTCCCATCTTGTCTTCGAGGTTGTCACCAAAGATCCAAAGGAACAGCATGTTGCCGCCAAGATGGGCGATCCCTGCGTGCAGGAACATCGACGACATCAGCGTTTCCCAGCCGCCTCCACCGCTGATTTTGCGCGGAATGATCGCCCAGTCTCGGA
>NZ_WMEE01000157.1:0-274 GCF_009709595.1 Microbacterium sp. ZXX196 | reverse complement strand
AATAGAATAGCGCTGAATGCTAGCCAATAAGTGTTATTCTTCATTGGCAGATAATCAGAAATCGATGTATGAATTTGATTAACTGAACCATCTTCGAATGAGAAATAAAGCACATTTGTCGGAATAAACATGGAATGACCCTTGTTCATTTTATAAACATTTGGATATATTTGCGTGTAAATAGCTGTTTGCCCTGCCAAACTAACCTCTATATCATTCTCATTCACTGATTTCACTACAAGTGGCATTAGCTTGTAATACACATTTAAGAAGC
>NZ_WMEE01000156.1:0-274 GCF_009709595.1 Microbacterium sp. ZXX196 | reverse complement strand
TTTAATCAAATCAAAAAGTTTGTATGATTATATCAGCCAATTTCAGCCGAAATAAAACAGGTTCTTTATCAAAGGGAAGGAATTGATTTGCACCTTTTCCACTCATTTGACAAAGAACCTTTTTTTTTGTGTCACCCTTTCAGGGTTTTGAGATCACTCCTCGTATTATTTATTTCTATAATACTGACAACCCTTCGGGTTTATGATCATTCAATATTATCGGGCGAATATTTTATTTAATTCTGATCCGACCTATCCACAACTCAACAATCCC
>NZ_WMEE01000155.1:0-274 GCF_009709595.1 Microbacterium sp. ZXX196 | reverse complement strand
ATTGCACACCCTGCAGGATTGGTTGCTAAAGGTTTATTAAGTTCTCCGTTTCCTTACTGCGATGTGGTAACTACTACTACACACAAAACTTTAAGAGGACCTAGAGGAGGTTTGATAATGTTAGGTAAAAATTTTGAAAATCCTTATGGTCATAAAACACCTAAAGGAGAAACCAAAATGATGAGTGCAGTACTAGATAGTGCGGTATTTCCAGGGATACAAGGCGGTCCGCTAGAGCATGTAATAGCGGCTAAAGCAGTAGCTTTTGGAGAGG
>NZ_WMEE01000154.1:0-274 GCF_009709595.1 Microbacterium sp. ZXX196 | reverse complement strand
ATCGCATTAAGAGCTGACTTTGATGCTTTACCAATCCAGGATGAAAAAAATGTGCCTTATGCCTCTAAAGTTCCTGGGGTAATGCACGCATGTGGTCATGACGGCCATACTGCTACATTATTGTACTTAGCAAAGGCATTAAATGAAATAAAAGAACATTGGAATGGAAAAATCGTGTTGATTCATCAACATGCAGAAGAATATGCACCAGGAGGAGCAGTCTCAATGATTGCCGATGGTTGTCTAAATGGAGTAGATGAAATATATGGAACTC
>NZ_WMEE01000015.1:0-46345 GCF_009709595.1 Microbacterium sp. ZXX196 | reverse complement strand
GACGAGCACACTCGGGAGTGCATCGGCGGGCTCACCGAACGGTCGATCACCGCTGACCGGCTCACCGCCCACCTCGAAGACCTCGTCGCCGTGCGCGGCGCCCCGGCCGTGCTCAGATCGGACAACGGGCCCGAGTTCATCAGCGAGGCGATGGCCGACTGGGCCGGCACCCGCACCGGCCTGTCCTACATCCCGCCGGGATCGCCGTGGCGCAACGGGTACGTCGAGTTGTTCAACACCAGGATCCGCGACGAGTGCCTGGGCATCAACAGCTTCTACTCGCTGCTGCACGCGCAGGTCGTGATCGGAGACTGGAAGGACGAGTACAACCACCACCGCCGGCACTCCTCGCTCGGCTACCTACCCCCAGCCGAGTACGCTCGACAGTGCAACCATCAAATGGAAACCGACGACTCACAGAACGTCCGGACCGAATGAAGGGGGCGGCTCAAGTCTGCCGGAGAGGTTCTCCGACACCGTCGCTGTCGTTGCTGACTTCGTCGACCCGGTGCTCGACGGGCTCGACGCCAAGGCCCTGTGGAGCCCCGTCGAACGGAACTGGCACACGGCATCCGGCGCACCGTCTGAGTCGACCGAATCGGCTACAGGTAGGGCGGAACTGTGACGGTTTCGGCCGGACCTCGCGGCACCTGATCTGGTGACCAGACGGTCAAGCCCGTATGACGGTCCGGGCGATGGCTGCGACGGCCGTGTTCAGGCTCTTGGGTCGCCGGTTCACGCGCATCGCCCCGGTGAGCAGGTTGAGTGCGTCGAGCGTGGGGCTGTCGGGGGATGGGGCGCGGTAGGGGTCTTCGCGGTCGCGCCAGCCGAGTTCGAACAAGAGTTCACTGATGCGTGACTCCCAGAGTTCAGCGGGTGTCTCATTCGCGGCGACGACGAGCGCCATCCATCCGGCGTGTCGCTCGGCGGGGGTCGTTCCGAGTGGGAGCCGGCCGGTGATGTGGCGCAGGATCGCCTGCGGATCGCCCCGCCGTGCCGCGATTGCCCGAGTCGGAGCGATGCGTCCTTTGCGCACCGACACCAGCCCCAGCGCTCGCGCGGTGGCGCGGAGTTCCCAGACGGGCCAGGTGAGGTCTTCGCGGTTGGCCTTGCCGATCCACCATTCGGTGATGCCCGTGCGATGTGCTATCTGCTCGACGACGGCGGGTTTCAGATAGCCGGCGCCGGTGAGCGTCACGCCGTCCCCGACGACGTCGAGGAGCACTCGGAACGGCTCGGTGAGATCAGCGGCCTCGTCTGCGCCGACGTCGGTCGCACCGGAGGCAGCCGGCTTAGCGAGCGCGTTGCGCAGGCCGCGTGCGCCACGGTTCTGCGCCAGCTCAAGCAGCGACTCGAGTTCCTCGACGACCGGGATCGGCTCCGCGGTGACGGAGGTGATCAGCTCGTTCGTCTCATCGATGTCGCAGGCGTCGGGATGCCAGCCGTGGGGCAGCCACGCGCGTCCTTCCGCCGCGTTCTCGAACACCTCGGGGCGGAGGGCATCGTCGTAGTCGCTGCGCACCCAGTCGGCGAGTTCGGCGTAACCCCAGACGCCACCGCAGTCCTCGGGCGGGCAGGCGAGCTTCCCGCCGACGCACACCGGGGTCGGCGGAGGGCTGTCGAGCACCTTCTCGACGCGCAGGAGGTGCTTCCAGTCATCTCCGAAGTCGTAGTCGTACCAGAGCCGGTCGCCCTCGGCAGACAGGACCTCGTCGAGACGCACGTCGTCTTCGAGCATCCCCTCGTCGCCCTCGTCGAGGTCGAACTGGGTGAGGAACTCGGGAGCGTTGCGGTCGTTGCTCGTGCGGAAGCGGTGCAGGTGGCTGTCGGTCCATCCCATCGCCGCCTGGATCACGTCGTGCAGCCGCGGGAGGAGGATGTCGCCGGGCACCTCGATACGTCGCCACACCGGCGGTTTCGTGCGCTGCAGGTCGATACGGATGCGGAAACCCCTCACCACCGAGGGGACGGGGAGCAGTTGCGGCTCGGGTCGGCGCCAGAGATCGTCCAGATGATCGTCGTCGGGGCGCAGCGCGGCGATGAACTTTTGAAGATCCGGTGCATCGAACTTCTCGGATGCCATCTTCCTCCTTCCGACTCGGGCGCATCACGTCGGGATACGCCATCGCGATCAATTCTCGCGGAGCACGTCGGTTTCCGCCCAACTGCTGGTCAGGGAAGTGCCTGGGGGTGGGGCGTGCACCGCGGCCCCACCAGGAGGGAGTCGGCACGATAGAATGAACTCGATCCTGTTCTCCCGGAGGTGAGCATATGAAGCGCAAGGACGTCACTCGTGAGGCGCTTCATCGTGCCGCTCTGCGTTCCACGCGGGCGTCGGCAGCGTTGGAGAACAGGTCGGTGCCGGTCGGTGTCACTCGCTCTGAACGGGTCGAGCGCTTCCTCGCCGCGCGCAAGCAGCGCGTTTGATGGGTGTCGATCCCGGCTACGGCGAAACGCCGGTGGACCCGGAAGAAGCAGACGCCCTCACCCCACAGGCTCGTGAGATCCTCGGCGATGCGCCGAAGAAGATCGACCTCTACGAGGCCGAGCAGACGATCAACGATGAGGTCAGCATCGCGTTGCTCGATGACATCGCGGACGGGCGACTTGTGCTCACCGATATCCTGACGGACTCGTTCCTCCGTGACCTGCACCAGAAGCTCTACGGAGACCTATGGACGTGGGCAGGCCGGTACCGAACGCGCGATCTCAACATCGGCGTCGAACCCGAGCACATCGCCGTCGAGCTCCGCGGATCGCTCGACAACATCCGGTACCGGTGGGAGCACACCGACGACTGGACAGCACGCGAACTCGGCATCGCCGTGCATGCCGAGACCGTCCGCATCCACGGCTTCGTCGACGGGAACGGGCGAACGACCCGCCTGCTCGCCGACCTGGTGTTCCTCGCCGCGCAAGACGCGGAGGCGATCGCAGAGACGTATGACTGGGACATCGACAAGCGCCAATACATCGCCTTGCTGCGTCAGTACGACCTCACCAGGAACCCCAAACCGCTCGCCGCATTCGTGCCCGTCCGGCGGCTCGATGACGGTGAGAACCGGTGACCAGATTGGTGACCAGAAACCCTCCCGAGAGGCGCGAATCAGCACGAATCACTGCGTAGCTGTCGGTAGTCCGCGGTAGACTCAATCCCATGAGATCCCTGAAATTACGGGGAGCTCCACCGATTCGGGGGTTCGTCCGGGCGGGCCAGGCGACTCTCAGTTGTTCTTGGTTCGAGTCCAGGTACCCCAGCGCAAACTCCTCAGATTCCGCGGGAATCGGAGGAGTTTCATGGTTCCTGGTCCCTCGAGAACCGGCCGCGGGGTCCTAAACGGGGTCCAAAACCCCTTTCGGAGGGTGCTCGCCGAGGCCCGGCACGGGTTGTTCCGTATCGCCCGCGCACTGGCCGCAACGGCTGTGGTGTGGCGTGCGCACCTACTGGGTATGGATACCCGAGACGAGCCCCTGATTATGACCGGCGAGCAGGTCGCCGAGCTGCTGCAGGTCTCGCCGCGCACGATCGAGGAATGGCGGCAGACGCACAGCGGCCCACCCTTCCGTCGCGTCGGACGCCACGTGCGCTATCTGCGCTCCGAGGTGCTCGCCTGGTTCCAGGAGTTGGTGCGCCATGGCTAGGCCGAGACTGGAACCAGGCGAGATCGGTGCGATCCAGATTCGCACCCTCGCATCTGGCCGGGTGCAGGCCACCGCGAAGATGCGCGACGAGGTCGGCGAGCTACGCCGCCTGAAAGCGACTGGCGACACCGAGGATGAGGCGCGAACCGGCCTCACGAAGCAGGCCGAAGACATCCGCTACCGCACCGTCGGCCCCGTGCTCGCCCTGGACGCCACGATCGCCCAGGCGTGCGAGGTGTTTGTCTACGAGAAGGAGCAGTCGCAGACCGTGGAGGACACCACGATGGAGTCCTACCGCTCGACGATCAGGCACGTCGTGAACCCCGCCTGCGGCAACCTTCCGCTGAAGGATCTCAGTGTGCTGCGCTGCAACCGCATCCTCCAGTCGATCCGCGAACAGAAGTCGCTCTCCGCCGCGAGGCGCGCGAGGAGTGTGCTCTCACAGGTGTGCCAGACCGGCATCGAGCACGAGGTGCTCATGGCGAACCCGATCCGCGACGCGAGACGGCTGCCGCTGCCGGAGAAGAAAGAATCGGTGCTGAACCCCGCGCAGGTGATGGTGGTGCAGAACCTCATCCACGGCTGGCGCAAAGACGGGGGCGGCTACGGCCCGCGCCCGAACGTCGCGGTGCTGGAGCACGTGATGTGGATCATGATCGGCACCAGTGCCCGCATCGGCGAAGTGCTCGGCCTGCGCCGCTGCGATGTGGATGTGACCTCTCGCCCCGCGACGGTGCTGATCGCCGGCACCATCAAGCAGAGCAAAGCGAACGGGCTGTATCGGAAGAACACCCCGAAACGGTCGCGGCAGAAGCGCCGCGTTGCGCTTCCGAGCTTCTCCGCCGCGGCGATCCGCCGCCAGCTTGCGACAGCGGATCGTGACCCGGAGGCGTTCCTGTTCTCGACCAAGACGGGCCGACCGCTCAGCGTCAGCAACTACGAGCGACTGCTGCGCACCTTCGTCGACGACAACGCGGACGCTCTGCAGCGGGCGGGCATCGATCCGACCGAGTTCTCGACGCACATCTTCCGTCGCACCACCGCGACGGTCATCGATGCGGCGGCAGGCATCACCCTCGCCTCTCGCCTGCTCGGCCACGCGAACGAGCAGGTCACCCGCAGCAACTACGTCGTCACCGCCGAGATGGTTGACCCGGTCACCGCCGACATCATGGACGACGCGTTCACGGCGATGCTCGGCACCGCGGGCAGCAGCCTCGAAAGCGATCTGCTGTGAAGGCTGGGAGTGCGCCCGGATGTGCTGGCCGATCGCTTGCCGTACCGGTCAGAGTGAGCTACGGTACTTGCACCGCGGTCACGTCCGCGCGGGATAGCGATCAGTTTTTCTGCTCGCCGCAACGTCGAAAACCACGGTGGTGTCGATTCGGCACCACCGCAAAAGGCCCCGGCGTGGGCGTGCCGAATCGGCACCCCCACGGTTCCGGCAAATTGCCGCCACTGTGGTTCCTGCGCTGGAAGTATCCGCTGCTGGACTCCCAATAGTTGGGAGGCCGCGGAACCCCTGACGGTGGTGGAAATTTTCCCGGACCGTGAAGCTCCTCTCTTGGAGCTGACCCTCTGCTTCGTCTCATCCTGACCAACGCTCAGCGTCGTCAACCGCAGAAGCTGCTGCGATGCCAGTGTGATCCTCACCACGCTCTGTCGCTCTCCGAAGCTCACGCCGCTGAGGCATCACCTCTCAACGCTCCTGCTGCCCGACAACTGATTCATGGACGTATGCCACCGATGGTGGGGCGTGCGCACCTCCCTCATGAGACGACTCGTGAGGAGGCCCGAGATGAAGGGCGGCGTGATCCTGTTCCGCGGCACCGGTGCCGCAGCGCGCCGCTACCTGGAGTCGGACAGGTCAACGGCCGACGAGTACTACCTGGAGGGCGGGACCGCGCTCGCCGAGTTGGCCGTGAGCGGTCACGACGGCGAAGTCATCGAGACGAGGACGCTCGATCCGGAAGGCTATTCGGCCTGGGTCGACTGGATAGACCCGATCACGGGCACCACGATGGGAACGCCCCGAGTCGCAAGCGACAGATCGAAGGAGTCGCCACGCTTCGCCGAGATGGTGATCAACGCATCGAAGTCGCTCTCAATCGCCGCCGCCCTGCACCCGGAAGTCTCCGACGCGCTCGATGCGGCGCAGCAGGACGCGGCATCCGAGATTCGCCGCTGGCTCGCCGAGCACTCTGTCACGCGGGTCGGCTCGAGGAACGCCCGCGAGATCGTGCCGGTGCAGCAGTTGCAGACCGTCACCGTCGCGCACAAGACCAGCCGAGCCGGCGACCCGCACCGGCACATTCACTTCCAGATCGGCACCCGCGTCTACGCCGCAGGCAAGTGGCGGGCTCTCGACACCGCGGCGCTATTCAAGCAGCAGGGTACGATTCGCGCGCTCGGCACCGCGATCATCGCCGCGCACCCGCAGCTTGCCTCCGTGCTCGACCAGCACGGCCTCACCCTCGACTCGGCGACCGGTGAGGTGGCAGAGCTGGAGCCGTTCAACGTGGTCATGTCGAAGCGGGGCGCTCAGGTCGAACGTAACCTTGCCCGCTTCGAAGCCGAGTGGGAAACAGGCCATCCGGGTGAGGAACCCGGCCCCGTCGTGCGGGCGAGATTGAAGGCGAAGGCGTGGGAACACGAGCGGCCGGGAAAGAAACCCGCAGTGCTCGGCAGCGAAGCCGGCTGGCGCGCCGAGCTCGAAGACGCCGGCTACACCCAGAACCTGCCCCGCGCACGGTGCACTGCACCCGTCGCGCTGGACGAGCTGCACATCGAGGAGATCGCATCGCGTGCGCTCGACCGCTGCGCCGCAGGAGCGTCGGCCTGGACGGTGCACACGGTGCGCGAGCACGTCACGAGGATCACGACCGAGTATGGCGTGCAGGCTGCTCCGCGCGAGCTGCGAGACTTCGTGCAACTCGCGACGCAGCTCGCTGCGGAGAATTGCTTCTCCGTGCTCCCGCCCGACACACCGACACCGGAACACGTCGCGCATCTCACATCGCTACGAGTGGTTGCTGCAGAGACGGAGCTGCGCGACCTGCTCACCGCACGCGCGGAACAATCCCGCCATCGCATGCCCGATGTGCACGACCTCGCTGTGCGGGCGGGGCTTGATGACGATCAGGAGCTCGCAGCCTCTACCGTCGCATCCGCCAACCCGCTCGTCGTGATCGAAGGCGCGGCCGGGTCGGGCAAGACCACGATGCTTAAGACTGCCATCGCTGCCGCGACGGCGGAGGGCCGCTCGACGCGAGTCGTGACGCCGACGAAGAAGGCCGCCGACGTGGCAGCCCAAGAACTCGGCATCCCTACCGACTCCGTTGCGGCGCTCGTCTACGCGCACGGAGTCCGGTGGAACAGCGACGGCGTATGGACGCGCCTACGGCCCGGTGACACTGACCCCGAAACCGGCAGAACCTACCGGGGGCCAGTGACGGAGGCACGGCTCGCGAAGGGTGAGCGAGTCGTCGTCGACGAAGCAGGCATGCTCGATCAAGACAGCGCCCTCGCACTGCTGCGCATCGCCGACGAAGCTGACGCGACCATCGCGCTCATCGGCGACCGTGCGCAACTCCCTGCGGTCGGGCGCGGTGGTGTGCTCGACTTCGCCGCCCGCCTCACTCCCGCAGTCGTGGACATGACCAGCCTGCACCGCTTCACTGATGACGCTTATGCGGTTCTCACTCTCGACCTGCGGCGCGGCCACAACCCCGCCGCGATCTTCGACCAGCTCAACGCGATCGGGCTCATCGAGCTGCACGAGAGCGACGACGGCATGCAGGAGGCCATCGCGAAGTTTGCGTGCCCGGAGGACGCGATCACCGCCGCCACGAACGATGAAGCGCGGGCGTTGAACGAACGCATCCGTGCCGAGCGCGTCGAACGCGGTGAGGTCGACGACGTGCGAACAGTGTTCGGTAACGACGAACTCCCCATCGGCGCCGGAGATGTGATCCAGACCCGTCGCAACGAGTCCACGCTCGTCGTCGCCAGCCGGCAGACCTGGACCGTGCAGCACGTGGGCGACGACGGCGCGCTGAGCGTCGTGGAGACCGTCAACGGCCGGAGGTACCAGCGCACCATGACACTGCCCGCAGAGTACGTGACCAAGGATGCGCACCTGGCTTATGCCGTCACCGCCTATGGCGTCCAAGGGACGACCGTGAACGCTTCGCACACGGTGCTCACCGACGCGCTCGATGCCGCTGGCATCTACGTCGGCATGACGCGCGGCCGCGAGACGAACACCTTGCACGTCGTCGCCACTGACTGCGACGACGCGAAGCAGCAGTTCGTCGACGCACTCGTCCGAGACCGCGCCGACCGCGGCCTGGGAGACGCAACCGAACGTGCCCGTGAGGCCGTTGCGAACCTCGTCGAGGACGGACCTATGTCCATCGTGAACGCAGAGCGCGACCGGATCGTCGAGCAGATCGCGCAGGCTGATGCGGAACGAGGGCACTGGGTGTCGGCAGCCGCCAGATTGCGGGACCAGTCCGAGCGGCACCAGGCCGAGTACCAGCCGCTGCGTGAGCTGGCGGAGGCCGCCGATGCGAAGGTTGCCGCGCTTCTCGCGGACGTTACGGAATCGCTGGCCCAGGAAGCCGCTACGGACGGTTCAGAGTTCCTGGCCGCGCAGCGGGCCGCCTACACCGCGCACCGTGCCAAGGCGAACGCACTCCGTTTCCGCAGGCGCGCTGCTACACGAACCGCGAAGGACGCAGACACTCGCCGCGAGGCGGTAGAGCGGAATGTGCACAGCAGGTGGCAGAGCATTCCGCACAGTGAGAGTGGCCTTCCCGCGTGGGCCGAAGCAGTCGCCCGGCGTCAAGCCGACCACGCACCCGCGATCATCGAAGCACGCGCGGAAGCCGCGCAGGCCCATCAGCTCGTCGGCGCGATCGCCGAGAGGCAGTCGCGTGAGCACACGGCGCTGTACGAGCGGGTACTCGGCCGCCGCCGCCCAAGCGCGCTCGCCGCGCGGATCAAGAATCTGCGCGAACGGGTGACACGTGATCGACGTTACCTGGCCCAGCTCGATGCGCTCCCACCAGATGAAGCGGTCAGACTTATCCACGAGCGCGCTGCTCAGGCAGAGGCTCAGCGCCTCGCCGCCGAGGAAGCCCGTGGAGCAGCGGAAGCGCTCGCGAAGCGGCTCAGCGCCCCAGGGCATGAACGGGACCGAGGTCGCTCTCCACACCGTGACGGGCCGTCGTTGTAGTCCGCATCGCGGGTATCGGAACGAGTCGAACGAGAGCAAACCGGGAGAAACCGGCTAAAACAGCGGTTTCGCCGATAAGCTCTGGGCTATGACCCCGCTCGAACTTGTCAAGACGGTGCCCTCGTGAGTGAGCCCTGGCTGTCTGCCGACGACATCGCCGCTCACCTGGGCGTCACCAAGGAGACGGTCTACGTCTGGATCGCCGACAAGGGGATGCCAGCACACAAAGTGGGTCGTCTCTGGAAGTTCCAGGTCAGCGAAGTCGATGAATGGGTGCGTTCGGGCGGAGCCTCTTCAGAGGTCAGCTAACGAATGTCGGAGCTCGGGCATAGCCTGAAAAACTTTCGCGCGACAGACCGAGCAGCGAAGCAACGAAGGGAGGAGAGCACGAATGAGCAGCTTCATTCTTGGACCGGTGAGCGTCGAGGTGCTCGATGGTGAGCACTCGATTGCGGTCGTCCCGCCGAGCCAGTGGCACGGCGATAGGCAGGCGCGTCCCGCGCACGCCGTGCTCGCCAATCTCAAGGCCGACGACGGTCTCCGCGCCCAGGTCTCGCTGGTCCGCTGGGATGATGACAGCGACGAGATCTCGCTCGGCTTCGCCGAGCTGCTCGCTGGCCCGTCGGACTACGAGCGGTTGGAGGATGCAGGGACGATCTCGCCGAAGCTCGTCGACGACAAGCTGGTCGCGCGGATTCGTGCGCTGCGCTACGGGAAGGCTGGGCGAGCCACCGGCGCGGCGGTCGAGTGGGCGCAGATCAGCGAGTGGGCTGGCGGCGACGCGCAGGCGTTGCTCGCCGACCTCGGTGCGACGCGCACGGGCGCGTATGGCGTGCTGCTGCCGAGCGCGACGCGCTTCAAGACCGAGCCGGCCATCGAGGTGCCGATCGCCGACCCGGCGGCGTTGTTCGCCGTCTACGCGCTCACGCGCGTCGTGCCGATCATGACTGGCTACGGCAAGGAATCGGTGGAAGGCCCGAACGCATGAGCGGCGTCGACGTCTCCATCGCGCTGCCCGAGGACGAGACGCCTGGCGAACTCATCAAGGGCTACTTCACCCTCATGCGCGCATTCGGGTGGGATCTCTACGTCACAAGCCACTTCACCCTGCGAGATTCGTTGGGGTCGCAGTGGTTCGCGGCCCGGATCAGCGAGCTGAAGGACTCGGACCCGAAGAACTGGCGACCCAACCACCGCTTCGAGCCGCAGGACCCCGGTGTGATCCTCCGCGACTACATCCACGAGCAGGACTCGCCGTATCTGAGCGTGTTCGGCGGACAGTTCCAGAAGCAGACCGCCGCGAAGAAGATCCTCGCCACGAGGAATACGTGGTTCCACTTCGGCGACGATCCGACGACTGCCCAGCTCGAAGAGGCGGCGAAGGTCGTGCGCGGATTCGTGCAGTCCAGCGACATGCACATCGCGGGACGTATCGACGCGCTGATCGAGCGCCTGAGTGACCTGCGAACCGGACGCTATCCCGCGGATGCCGTACCGAGCTCGCCTGCGCCGGTTCCGGCCGTCGTAGAGCCCGCGCCGCTCGATGCGCCAGAGGACTTGCCGCGCCCGAGCATCGGCGGCACCTGGGTCGGCCCTATCCCGGAGCTGCGCTACCGCATGACTCGCGCGGGCGACGTCGTGCACCCCGAAACGATGGAGTCGGTAGGTCCCAGGGTCACTGGTGACTTCGCTGACAAGGTGCGCGCCTGGACTGCGGTCGAACCGCGTGGCCGCGAGCTGTGGATCGACACCGACGGAGCCGTTGGCGGTTTCATCGGCGCAACGCCGCGACTGCTCGGCTATCTCGGCCCCGACCCGGCTGGCGACATCGCCCGTGGGTTCTTCACCCCGCACTTCTATGCCGTCGACGGGGACGAGGTCGCCGACCTCGACTCGGGAGAACACCGAAAGACGCCGTTCGCCCAGGGGCTCGCGGACGGCGCGATGCTTCGGGTGACGACGTATGGCGATGTTCTGGCTGTCGGGGATGCCGACGGCGTAGAGCGCGTGGCGACGGTGACGGCCGTCGAGTGGTTTCCGGGACACCTGGGCTGAGAACGAAAGAGACACAAACATGGCGACCCCCGACAGCTTCATCGTCGACAACACCAGCGACGACTGGAAGGCGCTCCAGTACGTTCGTGAGTGGTGCGACCTGAGCGAGGCGATCGATATCGCCACCGGACACTTCGAGATCGGCGCGTTCCTCGCCCTCGACGGCGCCTGGCAGAGAGTCGACCGTATCCGGCTGCTCATCGGCGGCGAGACCAGCCGCACCACTGCCGATGCGATCGCTGCCGCGCTCGACACGTCGATCAAAGTCGAGCGGCAGGCTGGCGACGCGTTCCTCACCGGTGTTGAAGGTGTGGTTGACGGCATCCGCTCGGGCAAGATCGAGATCCGCGTCTACAAGCCCAAGAAGTTCCACGCGAAGGCTTACATCACCCACGGTCGGCACCGAGTTATCGGCTCGGCAGCACTTGTCGGCTCATCGAACTTTACGCGCCCAGGGCTCACACAGAACGTCGAGCTTAACGTGCGCTTCCAGGGCCCCGAAGTCGTCGAGCTGCAGGAGTGGTATGAGGAACACTGGCAGACGGCTGCCCCAGTCAACCCGGAGTTGCTCGCCGTGCTCGACAACAACGTTCGCGAGTTCACCCCTTTCGAGGTGTACGCGAAAGCTCTGCACGCTCTGACCGCGGACGCCGACCCGACCGACAAGACGTGGGAGGAGTCGGAGTCGGTGATCTACCCGATGCTCGCCCCGTACCAGCGTGAGGCATTCCACTCCCTCGTGGAGATGTCGAAACTGTGGAACGGCGGGTTTCTTACCGACGGCGTCGGCCTCGGCAAGACGTTCGTCGGCCTCATGCTCACCGAGTATTACGCTGTGCGCCAGCGCAAGAACGTGCTCATCATGGCGACCAAGACCGGCCAGGATGCCGTGTGGAACCCCGAGATCAAAGACAAACTGCCCGATCTGTACGGCGGTCAATTCTCGAACGTGATCGTCAAGGCCCACACCGATCTCACGTCCAAGGCGGGCGCCGCGGAGATCGAGCACCTCGCGAAGCGCGCGGATGTCGTGATCATCGACGAAGCTCACAACTTCCGGAACCATGGCAAGTCCCCAACCGAGGAGAACCCGTGGGGGTCGCGGTGGTGGCGTATGCACGAGATCTGCAAAGGCAAGACGGTGTTTCTGCTTACGGCCACGCCGATCAACAACACGTTCTTCGACCTCGTGCACCAGGCCGAGCTGTTCACCGGCGTGGAGGAGGACGGACACTTCGCAAGCATCGGCGTCAACAGCTTGCGCAAGTACATCGTGAATCTCGAGCGCCCATTCAAGCAGCTCGTGCCCGACCACGCGACGATCGACCAGATCATGGCCGACGACAAGCTCTTCCAGTCGATCATCCACCAGAACTCCCGCCGGTACGCCGTCGACAGCGCGAAGGTGGCCGGCGGCGCCGAGGTCGTCTTCCCCGACCCGCAGATCCCCCGTGCCGTGCCGTACTCCTTCGGCCTGCTGTACTCGCCGCTGTTCGCCGAGATCCAGGTTGCGTTCAGCCGCGCCAACCCGCTGTTCGTACTGCCGATGTACTACCCGCTGGCGTTCTCCACTGACCCGAACGTCGACACCCGCCTGGAGAACAGGCAGAGGCAGGTGGTCGCCCTCATCCGCACCATCTTCCTCAAACGGTTCGAGTCGAGCCTCGCCGCGTTCGCCGGATCGTGCCTCGACCTGTCGGCGAAGGTGGTCAAATGGCTCGACGTCAACGTCAAGGATGACGCGGCCAACGAGGCACGCCTGTCCGCGTGGCGCACGGTGAACGAGCCGACGCTCCAGACGATCCACGACACCTACCGCTCAAACATGGACGAGAACTGGCACGAGGAAGACCTCACCGAGGAGGAACTGGAGGAGCTCGACTACAACCTCGTCGGCGGCAGCTACCGGCTCGGTGACATGATCGACGCCGCATTCGACGACCTCGATCAGCTCACGCGGTTCATGGACCTCGTGCTCACCGGCGCCGGGCTCGACGACAAGTTCGCGAAGCTGCGAACCCTGCTGATGGGGCCGTCGAAGTCGGAGAAGGCCGCCTTAGACACCGAGGTATTCACGCAAGAGTTCCAGACCCAGCCAGTGATCGTGTTCACCGAGTTCGCCGATACCGCCCGTTACCTGCACGAGGAACTCATCAAGGCCGGGATGTCGGATGTTGACCGCATCGATGGCGGCCGTAAGGGTGACCGCTACGCGATGATCAAGCGGTTCGCGCCCTTCTACAACAAGGTCGGCAAGGGGGAACGGGCAGCCCAGGAACCCCTGCGCGTGCTGATCTCTACCGATGTTCTCAGCGAGGGTGTGAACCTGCAGGACGGCACCTTGCTGGTCAACTATGACATCCACTGGAACCCGGTGCGCCTCATGCAACGAATCGGACGCGTCGACCGCCGCATGAATCCCGCAATCGAGGCCGAACTCGTCAAGGAACGTCCAAAGGCGAAAGCCACGCGCGGCAAGATCCAGATCCGCAACTTCCTGCCGCCGGATGAGATCAACACGCTCCTGCAGCTCGTAGGTCGTGTGGAGGGCAAGACGCTGATGATTTCCAAGACCCTTGGTATCCCTGGGGGCAAGCTGCTCGACGCTACCGACATCTTCGACGACGTGAAAGTGTTCCAAGCGTTCAAGAACGAGTACATCGGCGACATCTCGCCACTGGAGGAGCTGCGCCTGAAGTGGCTTGAACTCGCCAAGGCAGACCCCGGTCAGGAGGCGCGCACCGAGCGGCTGCCCGACGGCATTTCGGTAGCAAAGCATGGCGGCCCGAGGGGCATCTTCATCTGCCGCCGCGTGCCCACGCTCACGAAGACCGATGACGGCAGCGAGCCGAAATGGAGCCTCACGCCCGGGCGGGTCGAATGGGCACTCAAGACTGATGACAAGGTCGAACGCGGCATCCTTGCAATCAACCGCGCGATCGAGGCGAGTCCAGCTTGTCCGCGGGCGTCGTTCACCAATCGGAGCACTGTTCACGCGGCGCTGCGCGACTTCGAACGTGCCGAGACGAAGCAGCTCCGTAAGGATGTGCAACTGCCGCTGGATGCCCCAACCCCTGAGACCCTGTGCTGGATGGAGATCGCATGACTATCGATGAGACGCAGCTTCGCGGTCTCCTGAAATCAGCCCCGACCTCGCTGGTGGGGCTGATGTCATTGCTCATTGACGGCCTTGGCTGGCCGCATTACGACCTCGCCATCGAACCGCAGGACTACCTGCTTGACTGGTCACCGGAGGAACTCCATCTCGACCCGAAGCAGGTCGCGAAGCTAAAGGGCATCTCGCAGATCCCGGCGGCGACAGCCAAGCAGAAGGTTGGCACCTTTGTCCTCCAATTCGAGGGCGGTCAACTGCCGATCGGAGCGATCCGCCGTCTCGTACAGCGGCTGGTAACGAACAGGCGCGGCAAGGGCGGGGCCAAGCACCCGACTTGGGGGCTCGATGATCTGCTCTTCTTCTGCCTCGCTGATGGCGACTCCCATGTCATCCATATCGTGAACTTCCACGAGCAGGATGGGAAGAAGCTCCTTAAGGTGCTGTCGTGGGACAGCAAGGCGAAGGACACCAAGCTCGACCACGTCGCTCGGCGCGCCGTCAACGAACTCGTCTGGATCGGCGGCGAGGGTCCGCGCCTTTCGGTCGTGCCGAACCTGATCCAAGGGGCAACCGGCTACCGCGAAGGGATCAAGAGCGCCAAACTGCTTTCTCGTCGCATGGCGGAGGTTGCTCAGGACGTCCGAGACGAGGTTCGCTCGCTGCTTGCTGTCGAGACCGAATCCGGCCCGATGAAGTCGCTGTATCAGGATGTCCGTGAGCGGCTGATCGGCGACATCACCGAGGAGCGCTTCGCCGACGTCTATGCACAAACGATGGTCTATGGTCTGCTCACCGCCCGCATTGCACACCCCGAGCAGTTCAAGGCAGAGCGCTCGCTTGCAGTGATCAAGTTCGACAACGAGTTCCTCGACGCGATCTACGCGCGCTTCCGTGACGAGGCTGATGGCGTGATCGACGTTGACGAACTGGGTCTCGCGGACCTCGCCGAGCAGTTGGCCGAGACGAACGTCGATGCGCTACTCGCTGAGTTCGGTAGCGACAACCAGCGCGACGACCCGGTCGTCTACTTCTATGAGGAGTTTCTCGCCCAGTACGACCCGCAGCAGCGCAAAGACCTCGGCGCCTTCTACACGCCGAAGCCTGTCGTCCGATACATCGTGAAGACCGTAGACGATGCACTGAAGTCTTTCGGCCTGCCCCTCGGCGTTGCCGACCCGACTACTTGGGCAGACTACGTGAAGACCCACAAAAACATTGATATCCCGGCTAATGTGAAATCGACGGATCCCGTCGTGTCCATGTTCGACCCGGCGAATGGCACGGGCACTTTCATCATCGAGTGGCTGGAGCAAGCGAAGAAGAACGCTGGCGACGCCGGGCGCGAGACTGCGTTGAAACACGCCTCGGCGCTTGAGATTTCGCTTGCTTCCTACGCGGTAAGCCACCTGAAAGTCTCGCTCGATCTGCCTGACGGGCTCCGCCAGAAGGCGCGCCTCCCGATCTTCCTCGGCGACACGCTCGGCCCGCGCCGAGTGGCCAAGCTAAAGGGCATGGACGACCCCATCGGCATCGAAGGTGTCCTCGCGAATGAGGTAAAGTACGACCGACATCACAACGTGCTGATTGGGAATCCGCCGTATGATCGTGATGCCAGCGCGAAGGCTGGGATGATCTCGGCGCCTACGCTGCCAGGCAGCCGATCACTGTTCGACGACATCTTGGATGACGCGAAGAAGCATGTCATCTTCAGCCATACGAAGAGCCTCAACGACCTGTACGTGTATTTCTGGCGCTGGGCGATTTGGAAGGTCTTCGAGCAGAACGACGGGCCTGCCGTTGTCTCGATGATCACGTCGTCCTCGTGGCTCACCGGTCCCGGTTTCCTCGGACTGCGGAGGCTTGCGCGCGAGGTTGCGGATGAGATCACCGTGGTCGATCTCGGCGGTGCCGGACGAGGTGCCCGGACCGAAGACAATGTGTTCGATATTCAGACGCCTGTCGCGATCGTGACGCTGGTGCGCAAGGGAAAAATCGACCGAGCTAAGGCGGCGAACGCGCGCTACTCACGGATAATTGGCACAAGAGCCGAAAAGCTCGCGCGGCTCGGCGAACTTGCCGCTGGGTTCCCCGCCGAGTGGACCGCGTTGAGCTCAGAGTGGTTCGCCGGCCTTGCCCCCGCGAGTGGTGGGGCGGACTGGCAGGAGTTCCCCGCACTTGCCGATGTGTTCCCCTGGCAGCAGCCTGGCTGCCAGTTCGGAAGGACCTCTCCCGTCTCCCCTGACCGTGGGGCACTGGAACGTCGCTGGGAGCGTTTCGTATCGACCACTGACTCGGACGATCGCGCGAAGTGCTTCAATGCCTCCAGCACTGGCCGCAACATCTTTACCAAGGTCGCCGGGCTCGAGAGGCTCGCCGATGAGAAGAAGGGGGCGTCGCATCGGCCGATCGTGCGCTACGGTTACCGTTCCTTCGATCGGCAATGGGCCTTCGACGACCCCCGCTGGGCGAAGACGGAAAGCCCATCGCTCTGGTGGTCAGTAACGCCGAAGCAGATGTTCATGACTGCGATGATGACTAACCCGCCGGGTCCCGGACCTGCTGCGACGCTGTCTACTGGGGTCCCAGATTTCCACTACTTCGCGGGCCGTGGCGGCAAGGATGTCATTCCGCTTTATCGCGATGCGAAAGGGACGCCGAACGTCGACCCCAGGTTGCTCGACGCCATTACTGCGGCCCATCGGCAAGCCGATGAGGGCGTGCCCCGGATCACAGTGGAACGGCTATTCGCATACGTCTTCGGTGTGCTGGCGGGTGCGAACTATACTCAGCGCTTCCACGATGCGCTGGAGACCCCCGGGCCGAGAGTCCCGCTGTCCTCCGACCCGGCGCTCTTCGAGTCGATGGCGGCTCACGGCGAGCAGTTGCTCTGGCTCCAGACCTTCGGCGAGCGATTCACCGACGGTAGGGGCAAGCTCCCACTGGATGGAGTGAATTGGAAGTCAGAGCCGACCCGGCTGCCGGACGGCAAGGCCGACCTCTCCTACGACGCCGACACACAAACATTGCGTGTCGCAGACGGTACCCTCGTCGGTGTCTCCGATGAGGTCTGGCGCTTCAGCGTGAGTGGCATGCCAGTCATCTCCAAGTGGCTCGGGTATCGCATGGCGAAGCCAGCTGGTCGTGCTGCCTCCAGCAGCTCGCCGCTCGACCATATCCGACCCACCGCATGGTTGTCAGAGTGGAGCACCGAGCTGGTCGAAATCGTCGCCGTGCTCAAGGAGACCCTCGCGATGCTTCCGGCGGGCGTCGCGCTGCTCGATGAGATCGTTGCAGGCCCTCTTGTATCCACGGACGAACTGCCGACACCGCCTGCGACGCTGCGGCAGCCGCCGACGAAGCGCGGTGACGACAATGACGCGCTGTTCTCCGAGGAGGGACTTGCGTGAGCCACTTCCAGCGAGCGAATCGGCAACGACGCATGAACGTTATGTCTGCGGGCTTCGCAATGACGAGGACTGAGGGCGATGTGATCTGCTTCAGTGACTCGACCGATAACGGCGTCGG
The DNA here is from genome assembly GCF_009709595.1 of Microbacterium sp. ZXX196. Classification (NCBI taxonomy): domain Bacteria; kingdom Bacillati; phylum Actinomycetota; class Actinomycetes; order Micrococcales; family Microbacteriaceae; genus Microbacterium; species Microbacterium sp. ZXX196. The sequence continues at coordinate 28,769 of NZ_WMEE01000015.1, read as the reverse complement.
ACTTATCTGCATGGAAGGTGAGGTCGGAGATGAGCGTTGACGTGGTCATCTGGGACCCCACCCGCTCCGATGCTGAGGCGCAGTTTTCCGCTGTTCTTGCGCTCCACAAGGCGAACCGCGCCACGCTTGGGCCGATGCCTGACACCGCGTTCCGGGATCGGGCAAAGCACTCGGGACTTCTTCTCGGGCGTCGTGATGGGGCAACGGTCGCCTACTTGCTATACGACATTCCAAGGCACAATCTGATCAAGCTCATCCACCTTTGTGTAGATCCGGACGCCAGAGGCAGCGGGGTCGCAAAGTCGCTGGTCGGGCAGGCGATCAGCCTGCACCCGAGCAGGTCTATGCTCACTGCTACCTGTCGCACTGACTACGGAATCGACGGCTTCTGGCAGTCACTTGGGATGCACGCCGCGTCCGAGCGCAAAGGACGCGCGCTCAGCGGATCGATCCTGACCAACTGGGTCAAGCGTATCAACCTCGAAAGCGGTCTCGATCTGCTCGAGACCGCGTCGCTGGAGTCCGGCCTGCCGCTTGCCGCACTTGATACGAACATCGTGGGTGACCTCTTCTCGCCAGAAACCGTCCGTCGCGATCATCGAGAGGAAAGCTCCGAGCTGAAGGCGGACTGGCTGCAGCCGCTCGTCACCTTCGCTGTTTCTGGCGAGGTGAACAACGAGATCAATAAGATCGCCGACCCAGCGTACAAGAAGCACCTGCGAGAGTCGACGACCCACCTCACACGACTCAGTACTCGCCGCCCAACGGATCGAACACTCGAAGACGAGTTGCTCGATGCTGTAGATGCCGCCCTCCTTGCCAAAGATCCCAGCCTGAAGGCAGACGTCCTGCAAGTTGCTGACGCCATTCACGCGGGTGCCGACTACTTCGTGACGAACGACAGCAATATCCATCTCGCAGCTGCTGGCTGGAAACTCGATGAGCGTGGCATCAATGTCGTTCGTCCACACGAACTGATCCGCGCACTCACCCCGGCTTCCTTCATGTCTGACTTCCGCTCACGACTCATCGATGACAGCGACTTAGAATGGAAGGTTGTCACCGACGCTGACCCAGCGCTCGAATCGCTGTTCCGTGTGTACAGCGACGAGCCGAAGCCAGCGGTGTTCAATCAGCGGCTTCGAGACGTCCTGGCCAAGCCAAAGTCGATCACTGTCCAACAACTTCACGATGGTAACGGGCGTCCGTGGGCGCTCGCGGCGTTTGAGGTCAATTCCGGGGTACTCCGACTCCCGCTCCTCCGAGTATTCCGTGGCGAGCGCGGTGGAACAGTGGCATTTCAGCTGATTCGTTACTTCCGGAAGGTCGCGTGGGGTTTCGGTGCGACGCGGATCGAGATCACTGATCCAGCGATCTCCCAGACGCTCGATGGCGCCCTTCGCGCTGACGGGTTCAGCGACGGTGGACTGCGAGGAGCCGACCTCGGTCCAGCGACCATGAGCTGTGATGACCTCGGGGTCAACACAACCGCAGAGGTCGTGAGTGCTGAGAGAAGCAGGTGGCCGCTCGTGGTTACTGGTGCGAGTCTCCCCACCTACCTCATCCCGATCCAGCCGAAGTGGGCATCGAGGCTGTTTGGTCTCGACGACGGCTTGTTCCCGGCACGTCGTCGCGGACTGGGGCTCTCGCGTGAACTCGTGTACTTCTCGGGCTCGCGCCTCGTGCCGCGGGAGCTGCCGGCGAGGGTGCTGTGGTACGCGAGTAGCGATAAGACGATGCAGCTCAGCCAGATCGTCGCGCGGTCTGTGATGGTCGACACCACGAGGGTGCCGGTTGACGAGGCGATCGAAAGATTCGCAAAGCTCGGCGTATTCCGGAAGTCGGATATCAAGGGCTCTGCGGATAAGGAAGGAAGTGTCAGCGTCATACGTTTCCAAGACACTGAACGTCTCCAACGCACAGTCTCTCGGCACGACGAGATATTCAAGCAACGCGTGAAAGGGCAGGTACAGAGCATGAGGTCAGTTGCTCCCCAGTTCTTCGACGAAGTGCTCGCGCTCCAGACAGACAAGGTCCAGGCTGCATGAATCGGGCCCTTCTGCTTTCTGTCCGCCCGCGTTTTGCGCAGGCGTTACTTGACGGGACGAAGACTGCGGAGATTCGCCGCCGTTTCCCTGATGTTCCTGCGGGAACGACCGTTGTGCTCTACTCATCGTCGCCGGACAAGGCTGTGCTAGGGACCATGTGCGTCGAGTCGCTCGTTCGCAGCACAGCGGTCGAGATATGGCGCGACTACTCCGAAGAGATCGGAATAGAGGAGGCGGAGCTCGCGGAGTACCTCAAAGGCGCTTCGGAATGCTCGGTACTCAAGCTCATTGAACCGAACCGTTGGGCGAACGCCGTTCCCCTTCACGAGCTTCGTCGACTGCTGCATCTCCAGCCAGCGCAGAGCTTCCGGTACCTGAACAGTCGAGAAGTAGCGAAGCTCACTGCGTTGGGCGCCAACGAGGAGGTCAAGGTGGTCGAGTTTCCGGGGGTGACGCGCACTGACGCGATCCCCGTGATGGCGTAGCGAGGGACAGGTCGACGCGGATTGTGTCGATAGCGTACCGTTTTTGGTACTATATTGCCACGGAGGTGAATCGGTGGGATATCGACAGGATCTCTGGGAGATCGCTGCGTCCCGGAACGGTGTCCTGACCGTCGCCGAGGCGGAGGATGCGGGCGTGCCTGCTGTCGAGGTGCGGAAGCTTGCCGCCCGTGGCGCGCTTCGCGCGTTCAGGCAAGGCGTCTACACGCACCGCGACGTGCCGACGACCCCATTCACTGAGCCGACAATTGCCGTGGCTCTTGCAGGGGAGGGAGCGTTCTTGCACCGCGAATCCGTGCTCGATCTGCTGAGGCTAGGGCAGTTCAACCCGCCGAAGGTGCGTGTGGGCACGCGTCGCCGCGTGCGGCGCAGGCTGCCAGAGTGGATGGAGCTGGAGAACCGGCTTGACGTTCCCGATGAGGATCTTACTCACTACGAGGGCGTCCCCGCGACGACCGTTCGAAGGGCGCTGGAGGATATGCGGGATCGGATGCCGCCGGACCGATGGGAGGCCGTGGTCGATGAGGCGCTCAGGCGAGACTTGATTGGCGAGCAGGATGCGGCTGTGTGGAAGACGGTGTCGGCGTGAGTGAAGTGACTCCGCCGCTGAACGTGACGCAGCTCAATGCCCGGCTCGCGCAGGTCGCCGTCGAACTGGGCATCCCGGTCGCGCGTGCGCGGGTGATGCTCTGCACGCTGATCGTGTCGCAGATGCTCCCTGATGCTGTCGCTGTCAAGGGTGGCATGGGGGTGAAGCTGCGCTTCGGGGAGCGTGGCACGCGCGCCACCTCCGACCTCGATGTCTCCGCTCGCGTCCGCGGTGAGGAGTTCGAGCAGGTGTTCCGTACGCGTCTGGCAGAGGGATGGGGAACAGTGCCGGCGTCGAAAGGCGAGTTGAGACGCAACCCGGATGCGCCCGAACGCGTCGCGTTCACCGCGACCGTACGAGCGGTGAAGCTTCATGATCCGGGGCTCGCTCGACCCGAGTACGTGATGCACCCGTACCGGGTGTCGATCGCGTTTCTCGGTGCAGCCTGGGGTGCGCTTGATGTCGAGGTCTCCGATCCTGAGATCGATGCGTATGCGCATTCACTAAAGGAGATCGACGGCGAGCTCGTGCAGTTCGGTGCCTATTTCGGTTTCGGTGATCTGCAGCCCGTCGAGCTTGTCGATCTGGAGTATCAGATTGCGCAGAAGCTCCACGCCGTCACTACAACTGCTGTGGAACGCTGACCCCGATCTGCCGGCTTTGCGGGAACTGTGCGTGCGCACCTTCGACTGGCGACGCCAGCAGTCCTGGCCGCCGCTCCCACTGCGTCCGATGGGCGGCTGGGAACTCGCGTACGCAGACGCGCGAGCGGAAACTGAGGTCGACGGCACCACGCCGGTACTGCCCGACGTCACTGCGGCGCGTGAATGGCTGACGCACGTCATCGAGGTCATAGCTTCCTCGTCTGTTCTCGATTGAAGGCGTCGCCCTGCCAGTGGCTCGCGTCCCGGGTGAGGTGCGAAAGGCAAGGGTCGGAGTATCAGGCTGCTTGCTCGGCCATCGCACCCCGTTACTTTGTTCTTAGTTCCTGGAGCACTCCAGCGACGGAAACCGTTGTGGCTGCTGAGCCTCAGTGCTCTTGTTGTTGAGCGCCGTCCTCGTCAGCTTCAGGCGCGTTTTTCTGTGAGCGCGGTAGCCGCTCAGTGACTCGCTGCGAGAGTCCTTCTCCGGCTAACTTCGCGTTCGCGAATGCCTCGGCGCTGAAGCGGTAGGTCGCGGTGGCGCCGGCCTCAACGACATGCGCGACCGTGTCTCTCGCATCCCCGACGGCTTCGCCCCACCGTTTAGCCTCCAGCGTCGCGCGTTCCTGCTGGATGCCAAGCTGCTTGTTGAAGTTCGCGACATCCGCACCGACCTCGTTACCGGAGTGCACGACCGCTTTCGCCTTGACCGGGTGCACCAGCACTTGTGTGTTCGCGATAACCGCGGCCGCATCCATCCTCTCCAACAGGCGTCGCGTCGTGGTGGCGATGAGATCGCGCCGTCGCGCTCGCCCTGCGCGGATGGCCCCGCGGTGGCGGTCGAGATCGTCGGGGGAGGAGTCCAGGACCCGATCGAGTTCCAGGATGGCGAGACCGTCTTGGAGTTGGAAGCAGCGCGCCAGTACCGCGAGCCATTCCTCGACGTCCTTCTCAGCGTCCGCTGTGAGCTTGGCGAGGTCGCCGACCTTGCGCTTCTTCTCCAGCTTTTCTGCCGAGGCGTCGAGGCGGCGCAGTGCGTAGGACTGGGTGGTGGCGATCGTCTGCGCGGCGCCGTGCAGGCTCGACCAGGTCACCTCGGAGACGCGGCCGACGTGCTCGCGCTTGAGTATCGCATCGTCGATCACCAGGCCGACGCCAATCATCTCAGCCAGCGCGGCATCCTTCTGTGCACGGAGCACGTCATCAACCTTCTCGTCTATGACCTTGAGGTACTGCGTGATTTCTTCCATCGTCTGCTGCATAGCCAGCTGCGCCATGATCCCCGCAGCGCCCGCAAGCATCGCCGGGTTCGTCAGCATCGAGCCGACAGACCCCGGCTTCACGAACTCCAGGATCTTCGTGACCTTGCCCTTGCTCGTGGTGGCGATGGCCCGGCTGACGCCATCTGTCGAGCCCTCCATCGCCTTGCCGAGCTTGAGCGCTTTCGCCGATTCTTCGGTCAGCTTCACCCAGCGCCCCGAGTTCGCAGCAATCTGAGAGCCTGCCCGCGCCACACTGGAGCCTGCATTCAGGGCAGAGCCAAGGGGCGGGCGGAGCGCGATCTCCTTCGAGGGCACGCCTGCAGTGGAGAGGAAGAGCTCGACCTCGCGAGGGTCGCCGAAGATAGCGACGCCGTCGCCGTCGCTGAACAGCTCGATCTCGTTGCTCACGTTGCCTCTCTCTGAGGCGGTGTCACCTCATAAGAACCACGGTAGGGGCTCACAGCAGAACCTCCAATGCATGTTGGATCGCGGGGCGTGCCTTCGGAAAGTCGTCGGCCATCGTGAGCAGCGAACCGGGGCTGTTGCCGCGCCTGCGCAACCACTGCTTGAGCGCGCCGAGAGGGAGGTCGCTACCCCATGCGTGACGCAGGCGAAACAGATCGATGAGGGTTCGCTCGGCGGAGTAGAGGCCGATGGATGATCCATCCGGCAGCGCGTGCTCGGTGCGCCCGATGCCGAACGTTTCGGCGTCGAAGCGGTGCCAGGCGATCGGTGCATGGTGAACGGTGACCGTTTGTGTGCCGCGGGGGATGGCAATGTCGCTCCGAGCGGGGATCTCGTCGGTCAGCTCGTGCAGCGACAGTGCAGTCAGGAGACACAGCGTCGCGTCGGGTCTCTTGGCGGCGACGGCGATCCACGCTGCCGTTGTGTCGTCCGCAAGTCCGGATCTGAGGAAGAGGCCAGGGGCGATGCGCTCGAACTCGCCGGACTCGAGTAATCGGTCGAGGCCATACCGAGTGAGACCCTGTGGGCCCAGCTCGTCGTAGCTCAGCAGATCGGGCAGCGTCGCGATGTCCATCACCACCTCCGAACAGCAGAATCTGTTACAGATACAGCGTACCTGTTATGGTTTCTGTTGAACAGGATCGGTGTAATCCTCCTCCGGATGACTGCCGGTGCCGGAGAAGATGACCTCCAGTCGGTCGGTTTGGATAAGAACCGCACACAACCGCGATAAATGTGATCGGATTGTATCCATGAATGATCGGCTGAGAATGCTCGGGGTCGTCGTTCGGATCGAACGATGAGTCACGCTACCTGCGTCGGCGTTCACGATGCTCCTCGAAGAAGTACCACCGCCATGACGAGCGAGCCCAGGTGCCAGTGCCGAGTCGAGGGCTGCCATTGTGACGGCATCGCCGATCTTGCCGAGCACGGGCTCAACCGATGCGCCTGCTGCCTCGCCGACTGCCCTGACGTTCATGACGCGCCTTCCCGCGGGGTCCGAAACGGGGTCCGAAACCCCTCTGCGGGGTCCGAATGAGCTCGTATCAACCCGCGACAACCCGTAGACTAGCGCTGTAAGAACCGCATGAATACGCGGATCGAGCAGTTTTGTACGGAGCAGCCCGCAGAGCCAGAGCCCCTCAGTTGTTCTTGGTTCGAGTCCAGGTACCCCAGCCAGAGTGTCCTTGTTAAAACCAACGAACGAAAGAACTGAATTTTCGGAGTTCAACGACAAGCTCCCCGCTGAATCGCGGGGAGCTTTGTCGTTTGTTCACGCAGCGAGGACTGCGTTACCAAGGCTCTGGAATACCTCGTTCGCGTCAGGGAGCTCGACGTCGAGCATGACTCCTTCAGGTACTCGGTAGACGCGCGTGCGGGTGTAGAAGGCGGCCAGCAACTCTCGGCGTACGTCGTCCTTGGCGCTTGTGAACAACTCAGCAGGGTCACTCAGCAGATCGAGGTAGGCGAGCGCAGTCTCAGCGCCGTAGTGCAGTCGCTCGACAGACTGTTCGAGCTTCTCCGCGGTGACGCCCATAGGTCAGGAACGGCGTCGCTCCCTACGCAGGAGGGAGCGCAGAGTCTCGGCGTTCGCGTAGCCGACCCGTAGCGCGATCTCGGCGGAGGTGAGGTCCGTGGTTGCCGAGAGGTGCCGAGCTCGTTCGATGCGAAGCCGTTGGACGAAGCCGAGCGGAGTGAGGTTGAGCGCCGCACGGACTCGTCGTTCGAGGGTGCGCCGGCTGGTGCCGAGCGACTGCGCGACGAAGGCGACGTTGAACGGTTCGTCCAGGCGGGCGCGCACGAAGCGCTCGAACTCGACGACGATCGGGTCCTCGTGCCGGAGATGTTCGTAGGCGACGAAGGCCGCCTGCGACGGGCGCTCGTCGATCATCAGGAGCTTGGCGACATGTTGGGCCAGGTCGGGACTGATCGATCGCACGAGTGAGAGCGCGAGGTCGATGTGCGCGAAGGCGGCGCCGGCGGTGACGAGGTTCCCGTCGACCACGACCATGGTGTCGAGATCGAGGGCGACGGTCGGATAGCGCTTCAGGAACTCCGGCCCCAGGAACCAGCTGGTGGTCGCCCGCCGCTGATGCATCCGTCCGGTCTCGGCGACGGCGAACACGCCGGTGCAAGCCGCGGCGATCCGGGTGGTCGCCTCGTCGAGGCGCCCGAGCGAGGCGATGACCGAACGAGCATCTCGGCTCTGGAGGGCGTCGTTGGTAGCGGCGGCCGTAAGGGTTCCAAGCGCAGGGACGACGACCACGTCGAACTCTCCGGACTCCGACAGCGTGTGGTCCACCTTCAGGGTCATCGATGTCGTCGTGGTCACTCGCCGTTTCGGTCCGAGGGTGGCGAGTTCGATCGGGCGGATCCGCGGGTCGACATCGCCGCGGGCACCGTCGGCCACCCGCACGATGTCGATGATCGACGCGATAGCCGAACCGAAGCAGCCGTCGATCGCGATCAGTCCGATACGCATGACGTAAACAATAGCAATACTGCCGTATACGCCACTCCCCACCGGCCCTCGCTCGTCATACGCTGAAGTCGCTTCACCAAGAAACCTCGACACCTAGGAGAGTCCCTCATGTCCGCACCCGCATCGCTTCCGTATGCCTTCGTCGCCAAGATCGTCGCGGCTGATGGACAGCACGACGCGCTCGCCGATCTGCTCGCCGGCGCTGTCGCACTCGCCAATGAAGAAGTAGGAACGATTGTCTGGTTCGCGGTCAGGACCGACGCCGACACCTTCTGGATCTTCGATGCATTCCCCGACGAGGCCGCTCGCGACGCCCACGCCAACGGCGCCATCGTCGCAGCCCTGATGGCCAATCAGCACCTCCTCAGCGCAGCGCCCGAGATCCTGCCGGCCGACGTCCTGGCGTCCAAGCTCCCGTAGTCCGCCAACGCACGAGACGATCGCGCCCCGTCGAGCCGTCTCCAGGTCGCGATGGAACGCCATGCTGCGTTGCCGAGCGGTGCGAGGCCTATCGGCACACGGACAGGATGCCGGCCGCGAGCGCTCAGCCGGCGAGGGGTCCGTCGCAGAGGAGAGCGACGTCGGTGTCGGGCAGAGCCGTGAGGCCAGCGCATCGCGCGACCACCAGAACCGAACCGCCCCTGACCTGCGTTTCCGCAGGCCAGGGGCTGTTCGCCGGAGCCGCCTGTCGGAATCGAACCGACGACCTCATCACGTCGGCTTTGCGTCTATCGCTTGATGCGCCCCGCGGGCTGACACGGGCTGGCGACACGGAGCCGCTGGCGCGAGCCGCGCCGGATCCGTGGCAGGATCCGTGTCATGAGCGCACACCCGCCGATCGGCGTCGTCTTTAACCCTGCGAAGGGCGACCGCGATCGCCTCGAGCACGCGCTCGCGAGCGCCCCCGACGGGACGGTCGTGAGCTGGCACGAGACCACGGTGGAGGACCCGGGTCGGTTGGCCTGCCGCGACGCGATCGCGGCCGGCGCGGAGCTCGTCATCGCCGCGGGAGGGGACGGCACCATCCGCGCGGTGGCCGAGGAGCTCGCGGACTCCGGCGCGCAGGTCGACCTCGCGATTGTGCCGTTCGGCACGGGCAATCTCCTCGCCCGAAACCTCGGCGTGCCGTTGACGGGCGCCGCGGCCGCGATCCGCCACGCGCTGCGCGCACAGGCCCGCGCGGTCGACGTCGGCTGGGCCGAACTCGAGGGCGAGGGCGGATCCGCGCGGTACGCCTTTACCGTCATGGCAGGGTTCGGCATCGACGCCCACATGATCACGGAGACGGACGAGGACCTCAAAAAGCGCGCGGGGTGGCTCGCCTACGTCGAGTCGCTCGGGCGGGCCGTCTCGGCCAGCGAGGTCACTGGGTTCACGGCGCGCATAGACGGGCAGGAGGCCCGCGAGGCCCGGGCGCACACGCTGATCGTCGGAAACTGCGGCACGCTGCAGGGCGGGATCGCCCTGCTCCCGGACGCCGACTTCGGCGACGGTCGACTCGACCTCGTCGCCGTCGACGCGAACGGCGTGGTCGGCTGGCTCGATGCCTTCCGCAATCTCGTCTGGAACAGCGGGATCGGGCGTTTCCTGCCGGGCGAGGCCCGCAACAGCGAGACCCTGTCCTACGGGTCGTTCGAGTCGCTGGACCTGGAGCTGACCGAACCACGCCACTTCGAGGTCGACGGGGATGAGGTCGGTGAGGTGTCCCGCGTCCGGCTGACCGTGCAGCCCGGCGCCCTGCGCGTGCGCTAGCTCGCCCAGGACGGTTCGGTGGCGCCGTATCCGCCCACGGGGCGCTCGGTCGAGAGCCGGTCGAGTCGAACCCGGCGCGGTCGCCCCACGGCCCGCGGTCGCCCCACGCGCTGAGCGTCGCGACGACGAGGTGGGGGAAGTCCTCCCGGAGCGCGTCGACCCCAAATCCGTGGCGCTCGAGCGAGCCCGGCCGGTACCCGAGCAGGACGACGCCCGCGCCCGCCGCGAGCTCGAGGGCCTCGGCCCCCGCGGTACGGAGGTCGAGGAGGGTGGAACGCTTTCCCATGCCGGTCGCGAGGTGCTGATCGAGGATCTCCGGCATTCCGGGGCGATCGACGCGCAGGTGCTCCATCGCGGCGAACGACGCCGCGACGAGCTCGGACGTCGTCTCCGCGTGCACGCGGCCACCCGCGGCGGCGGCCGCGTCCATGGCCGCGGCGCCGGCGTCCTCGATCGCGAAGCCCTCGACGTCGAACGGCCCGCGCCACCACCCGCGCACCCTCACGCTCATGGCGCCAGGGTATGCCCGCGCCGCGCCGCCGTGGGGTCAGAACTCGAAGGCGTCGCCCGCGCCGAGCCGGGCGAATTCGCCGCCGCCCTGGCGCGTGGCCCACTCCAGGCGATCGCGGTGCATCGCCAGGCCGGGCGCGGACAGCGTCGCATCGTGCGTGCCGAACGCGCGCCGGGGTGCGATGGCGAGCACGAAGTCCATAGCCTCGCCGATCTTCAGCCACGGCGCGCCGATCGGCGCCGCGAGGACCTCGACGTCGAGCCCGCCCGGCACCGCGTAAGAGTCGCCCGGGTAGTAGAGGGCGTCGTTGACGAGGACACCCACGTTGTCGATGAGCGGAATCGACGAGTGGATCTCGCTGTGGGTGCCGCCGAAGAATCGCAACCGGAAGGCGCCCGCGCGGACCTCGTCGCCCGGGGCGACGACCGTCATCGCGACCGGTGCGGCTCCGGCCGTCGCGGCCGTCGTGAACAGGGGCGCGCCGGGGAAGCGGGCCTGCACGGCGCGGAGGTGATCGGGGGACCAGTGGTCGGGGTGTTCGTGCGTGACGACGACGGCGGTGACGTTCGCGAGTTCGCCCAGGGAGGGCGCGAAGCTGCCCGGGTCGATGACGAGCGTCTCGCCCGCGTGTTCGACCGTGAGGAAGGCATGTTCGTGTTTCGTGACGCGCATGCCTCTGACAATGCCACGGCTTTGGGGTTCCGCGGGCCGCGCGCGACGGCTATCGTGTGCGGCAGGAGACACGCCCGGGCGACGCGCCGAGGGCGCCTCGATTTTGTCGTGCGCGCGGCGTCGGGTTATGGTTGTCTAGTTGCCGCGAGCGGGAACAACACAACAACACAGATGCGGCCCCATCGTATAGCGGCCTAGTACGCTGGCCTCTCACGCCGGTAACGCGGGTTCGAATCCCGCTGGGGTCACCGCACAGAACGCCCGGATCTTCGGATCCGGGCGTTCTGCTTTTGTTCGCCCGCGCGGCCGCCGCGTACGATGAAAGGCGCGAGAGGGAGTATCCCGTTCTTGCGCGCATCGTCAGTACGGGCCCCGTTCGTGAGCGGCCCCGGGCGCGCACCGCCTGCGGGCGGGGGAGAGACTTTCGTCCTCCGTCGCACCCGAAAGGACCCCGCGTGGGCATTCCCGTCTGGTTCGAGGTCGGCTCGCTCGCCGTCCTCGTCGTCATCCTCGTCGCCGATCTGCTGCTGATCCTCAAGCGCCCGCACGTTCCCTCGACGCGCGAGTCGTCGCTGTGGGTCGCGTTCTACGTCGCCCTGGCGCTCGTGTTTGCGGTCGTCCTGTGGCTCATCGGCGACGCGGATCACGCGGTCGAGTTCGTGAGCGGCTGGCTGACCGAGTACAGCCTGTCGATCGACAACCTCTTTGTCTTCGTGCTGATCATGGCGCAGTTCGGGGTGCCGCGTCGGTATCAGCAGGAGGTGCTGATGGTCGGCATCCTCATCGCGCTCGTGCTGCGCGCCGCGTTCATCCTCGCGGGCGCCGCGCTCATCGAGAACTTCAGCTGGATCTTCTACATCTTCGGCGCCTTCCTCGTCTACACGGCGGCCCGCCAGGCGTTCGAGCGCGAGGCAGAGGAGAGCGACGCCCAGACCGAGACGTTCATCGTCCGGGTGCTGCGCCGCTTCATCCCGATTCACGACAGCTACGACGGCGCCAAGGTCCGCACGGTCGTCGACGGCAAGAAGGTCCTGACGCCCATGATCGTCGTGTTCGTGTCGATCGGCGTGACGGACCTCGTCTTCGCGATCGACTCGATCCCGGCGATCTTCGGGATCACGCAGGATCCGTTCCTCGTGTTCGCGGCGAACTTGTTCGCGCTGATGGGGCTGCGACAGCTCTACTTCCTGCTGGGCGACCTCCTCGAGAAGCTGCGTTTCCTGAAGTACGGCGTCGCGTTCATCCTCGCCTTCATCGGCGCGAAGCTGTTCCTCCACGCGCTGCACGTCAACGAGCTGCCATTCATCAACGGGGGCGAGCACGTCGAGTGGGCGCCCGAGATCAGCAACTGGGTCTCTCTCGGCGTGATTCTCGGGTCCCTCCTCGTGGCGACCCTGGCGAGCCTCGTACCGTCGCGGGACGTCCCCGGGGCCACCTCGGAGGCGTCCGCTCGACAGAAGTGACGATGCGCACCCCGCCGGGGTGCGCATTGTGCCCAGGCCCGGCCGCTCGAGCGCGGCCGGGCCTGGGCATTCTGCTACTGTCGTGTCGTGCGGTGCTTCCGGCTTCTCCTTAGCTGCCGCGACGGGCTCTCCTCGTAGGCCTTTCCCGTCGCGGAGTTTGTCGATGGCCGACACCGACGACGTGAAGGAGCACGAAACGAGCATGACCGCCGATATCCGGATCCCGGACCACCCCCGCACCCTGGCCGAGAAGCTGTGGGACGACCACGTCGTCGTCCGCGGCGAGGACGGCCAGCCCGACCTGATCTACATCGACCTGCACCTCGTGCACGAGGTCACGAGCCCGCAGGCGTTCGATGGCCTCCGCGCCGAGGGCCGTACCCCCCGGCGGCTGGACCTCACGATCGGCACCGAGGACCACAACACCCCGACGCTCGACATCGATAAGCCGATCGCCGACCTCACGAGCCGCACGCAGGTGGACACGCTGCGCCGGAACGCCGAGGAGTTTGGCCTGCGCCTGCACTCGCTGGGCGATGCGGAGCAGGGCATCGTGCACGTCGTCGGGCCGCAGCTGGGCCTCACGATGCCGGGCCTGACGGTCGTGTGCGGCGACAGCCACACCTCGACGCACGGCGCCTTCGGCGCGCTCGCGTTCGGGATTGGGACGAGCGAGGTCGAGCACGTCATGGCGACCCAGACGTTGCCGCTCAAGCCGTTCAAGACCATGGCGATCACGGTGGAGGGCGACTTGAAGCCCGGCGTCACGGCGAAGGACATCATCCTCGCCGTCATCGCGAAGATCGGCACGGGCGGCGGGCAGGGGTACGTGCTCGAGTACCGCGGCAGCGCGATCCGCGCCCTCTCGATGGAGGGCCGGATGACGATCTGCAACATGTCGATCGAGGCGGGCGCGCGCGCCGGCATGGTCGCGCCCGACGAGACGACGTTCGACTACGTGAAGGGGCGCCCGCACGCGCCGCAGGGCGAGGACTGGGACGCCGCGGTGGCGTACTGGAAGACGCTGCCGACCGACGAGGGGGCCGCGTTCGACGCCGAGGTCTTCATCGACGCGAACGAGCTCGAGCCGTTCGTGACGTGGGGCACGAACCCGGGCCAGGGGGTGTCGCTCAGCGACGCCGTGCCGCGCCCGGAGTCCTTCGCCGACCCCAACGAGCGGGCCGCTGCGGAGCGCGCGTGCGAGTACATGGACCTGGCCCCCGGGACCCCCATGAAGGAGATCCCGGTCGACGCGGTGTTCATGGGGTCGTGCACGAACAGCCGGATCGAGGACCTGCGCGCCTTCGCGTCGATCATCGCCGGACGGACCAAGGCCGAAGGCGTCCGCGTCATGGTGGTGCCCGGGTCCGCCCGCGTGCGTCTCGAGGCCGAGGCCGAGGGCATCGACAAGATCGTCGAGGCGTTCGGCGCGGAATGGCGTTTCGCGGGGTGCTCGATGTGCCTCGGCATGAACCCGGACCAGCTCGAGCCGGGGGAGCGCTGCGCTTCGACGAGCAACCGCAACTTCGAGGGGCGCCAGGGCAAGGGCGGTCGCACGCACCTCGTGTCGCCGCTGGTGGCCGCAGCGACCGCCGTGCGCGGGACGCTGTCGAGCCCGTCCGACCTGGAACCGATCGATGAGCCCGCGATGACGGGAGCGGAGGCCTGACATGGAAAAGTTCACGACCCACACGGGCGTTGCCGCGCCGCTGAAGCGCTCGAATGTCGACACCGACCAGATCATCCCCGCCGCGTTCCTCAAGCGCGTGACGAAGACGGGCTTCGACGACGCCCTCTTCTACAGTTGGCGCCAGGACGAGGACTTCGTGCTGAACCAGCCGTCCTTCGCGGGCGCGTCGATCCTCGTGGCGGGATCCGACTTCGGCACGGGATCCAGCCGCGAGCACGCCGTGTGGGCGCTGCGCGACTTCGGCTTCCGGGTGGTGCTCTCGCCGCGCTTCGCGGACATCTTCCGGGGCAACTCGGGCAAGCAGGGCCTCGTCGCGGGCGTGATTTCCGAGGACGACCTGGCGAAGATCTGGGCCGCGATCGACGCGCAGCCGGGCACCTCCATGACCGTCGATCTCGTGGCGCGAACCGCCACGATCGGCGACTTCACGGCCGCGTTCGAGATCGACGATTACACTAGGTGGCGGCTCCTCGAAGGGCTCGACGACATCGGTTTGACCCTGCGTCATCAGGACGAGATCGCGCAGTTCGAGGCCCGCCGCGAGGCGTGGCGGCCACGGACCCTCCCGGTTCCGTGAGCTGAGGATCCGCCCCATCCCGGGAGCGGACGGTTCGCCGGAAGTAAGTGAGGCTCCACACGCATGACTCTCGTAGGTAACGCTCAGTCGACGACTCCCGCGGTGTCGGGCGACGTGCTCGAGATCCGGGGCGGCCGCCCGCTCACGGGCCAGGTGGACGTCAAGGGTGCGAAGAACCTCGCGACGAAGGCCATGGTCGCCTCGCTCCTGGGCGAGACGCCGTCGACCCTGCGCGACGTCCCCGAGATCCGCGACGTGGAGGTCGTGCGTTCGCTCCTCGAGGTGCACGGCGTGGCCGTGTCCGAGGGGGAGGAACCCGGCTCGCTCATCCTCGACCCGGCCGGGGCGAAGTCGGCCGGGTTCGAGGAGATCGACGCGCACGCCGGATCGAGCCGGATCCCGATCCTCTTCTGCGGCCCGCTCCTGCACCTGCTCGGTCAGGCGTTCATCCCGGACCTCGGCGGGTGCCGGATCGGCGATCGCCCCATCGACTTCCACCTCGAGGCGCTGCGGAAGTTCGGCGCCATCGTCGACAAGCAGCCGAACGGGATTCGCCTGTCGGCACCGGAGGGCCTCCACGGCGCAAACATCGAGCTGCCCTACCCGAGCGTCGGCGCGACGGAGCAGGTCCTGCTCACGGCCGTGCGCGCGAAGGGCGTCACGGAGCTGCGCAACGCGGCCATCGAGCCCGAGATCATGGACCTGATCGGCGTGCTCCAGAAGATGGGCGCGATCATCTCCTACGAGCCGAACCGCGTCATCTTCATCGAGGGCGTCGACGAGCTCCACGGCTACGACCACCGCAGCCTCTTCGACCGCAACGAGGCCGCGTCCTGGGCGTGCGCCGCCCTCGCGACCGACGGCGAGATCTTCGTCAAGGGCGCGCGCCAGTACGAGATGCTCACCTTCCTCAACGTGTTCCGGAAGGTCGGCGGATCGTTCGACATCACCGACGACGGAATCTACTTCCGCCGCGCGGCGACCCCGCTCAAGCCGGTGACGGTCGAGACCGACGTGCACCCCGGCTTCATGACCGACTGGCAGCAGCCGCTCATCGTCGCGCTCACGCAGGCGCAGGGCACCTCGGTCGTCCACGAGACGGTGTACGAGAACCGCCTCGGCTTCACCCACGCCCTCAACCAGATGGGCGCCGACATCGTCGTGCACCCCGAGGGGCTGGACGGGGAGTACCGCCGCGTTCCGCGCCGCGAGCTCGAGCAGGCCGCCGTGATCACGGGGCCGACGCCGCTCACCGGCGCCGAGATCGTCGTGCCCGACCTGCGCGGCGGCTATGCGTACGTGATCGCCGCCCTCGCGGCCGAGGGCACCTCCCGCGTGTCGAACGTCGGCATCATCCGCCGCGGCTACGAGAAGTTCTTCGACAAGCTCGAGGCTCTCGGCGCCGACTTCGACGTCGTGGGCTGAGCGTGGCGAAGGCCTCGCGGGAGAAGTCCCGTCCGAGCATCTTCTGGCCGCTCGCCGCGGTCATCGTGCCCGTCGTGGGCGCGCTCGCGCGAATCGAGATCCGAGGCGCGGAGAACCTCCCGCGCGAGGGAGCCTACGTCCTGGCGCCGAATCACCACAGCGAGATCGACCCCCTGACGGTTGCGGTCGCCGTGTGGAAGATGGGGCGCGCGCCGCGCTTCATGGCGAAGGAGAGCCTCTTCCGCGTGCCCGTGCTCGGATCCGCCCTGCGCGCGACCGGCATGGTGCCCGTCGCCCGGTCGGGCCGCGGGCCGGGCGGGGCCTCGCAGTCGATCGAGCAGGCGCGCGGTCTCGTCGACCGCGCCAGCGGCGTCATCGTCTACCCCGAGGGCACGCTCACACGCGACCCCGACCTATGGCCGATGCGCGGCAAGTTCGGCGCGGCGCGGCTCGCGCTCGCGGGCGACATCCCCGTCATCCCCCTCGCGCATTGGGGCGAGCAGCAGATCATGCCGCGCTACGGCAGGCTCCGCCTCTTCCCGCCGCGCCGCCGCGTCACGGTCGTCGTCGGCGAGCCCGTCGACCTGGCCGACCTCGCAGGCCGCGAGCACGAGCGCGGCGTGCTCGCCGAGGCGACGGCGCGCATCATGAGCGAGATCGCCCGGCTCCTCGGC
Source organism: Microbacterium sp. ZXX196 (assembly GCF_009709595.1). Classification (NCBI taxonomy): domain Bacteria; kingdom Bacillati; phylum Actinomycetota; class Actinomycetes; order Micrococcales; family Microbacteriaceae; genus Microbacterium; species Microbacterium sp. ZXX196. Next base: position 12,015 of record NZ_WMEE01000015.1, on the reverse strand, counting down.
GGCATTCGCGGCGAGCAGCCCCCGGCCGAGCTGTGGGACCCGGCGAAGAACGGCCAGGCCGAGACGGGGCGCCTGTGAGCGCGCGCGTCGCGGTCCTCGGGGCCGGGAGCTGGGGCACGACCTTCGGCAAGATCCTCGCGGACGGCGGATCCGATGTCGTGATGTGGGCGCGCCGGCCGGAGCTCGCGCGCGAGATCACCGAGGCGCGGCGCAACTCGCGCTACCTGCCGGGCATCAACCTCCCGCGCGGCATGCGGGCGACGCCGGACCTCACCGCGGCCCTCGACGGGGCCGACCAGGTGTTCGTCTCGGTGCCGAGCTCGTCCGCGCGGGACACGCTGAAGTCCGCGCGCCGGGTGCTCTCGGGATCCGAGGTGCCCGTCGTGAGCCTTATGAAGGGCGTCGAGAAGCGCTCGGGGCTGCGCATGAGCGAGGTCATCCGGGAGGCGCTCGCGTGCGATCCCGCGCGCATCGCGGTCGCGAGCGGCCCGAACCTCGCGCTCGAGATCGCGCGCGAGCAGCCCACGGCCGCCGTCGTGTCGTCCGCGAACGGCGACACCGCCGCGGCCATCGCGCGCACGGCGTCGACCCGGTACTTCCGCACCTTCGTGAACAGCGACGTCGCCGGCACGGAGTTCGGCGGCGTCCTGAAGAACCTCATCGCCGTCGCGATCGGCATCGTGGATGGGGTTGGGTACGGCGAGAACACGAAGGCGTCGATCATCACCCGCGGCCTCGTGGAGATGACGGACTTCGCGGTCGCCTACGGGGCGCAGTCGGAGACGATGCAGGGGCTCGCGGGCCTCGGCGACCTCATCGCGACCTGCCAGTCGCCGCTGAGCCGTAACAACACGGCCGGGCGCCTCCTGGGGCAGGGGTATTCGCTCCCCGACGTCGTCTCCCACATGGAGCAGACGGCCGAGGGGCTCAGCTCGGTGGCGCCGATCCTCGAGCTCGCCAGGGCTCGTGGCGTGGACATGCCGATCGTGGAGCAGGTGCGGATGGTGCTGGATGGCACGATGGATCCTCGGGACATCGCCCCGCACCTCACAACGGACGACGACACTCCCCAGGAGGAGACGCAGTATGGCACAGGCGACCGTGGCGGTCCTCTTCGGAGGGCGCTCGAGCGAGCACGCGATCTCTTCCGCGACGGCGGGCGGGGTTCTCGGGGCGATTGATCGCGACCGTTTCCGCGTGATCCCCGTGGGGATCACGCGCGACGGGGTGTTCGTCCTCGAGGACGACGACCCGGAGCGCTTCCGGCTCGACGCGGCGCGGCTCCCGGAGGTCACGGACAACGGCACGCGCGTGCTGTGGCCGATGCCCGGCGGCCCGCGCGAGCTGCAGGTCCGGCACGCGGACGGCCGGGTGGACAGCCTCGGCGAGGTCGACGTCGTGCTGCCGATCCTGCACGGGATCCACGGCGAGGACGGCACGATGCAGGGGTTCCTCGACGTGCTCGAGATCCCGTACGCCGGCGGGCGCGTGCTGGATTCCGCCGTCTGCATGGACAAACACTTCATGAAGGTCGCGCTCCAGTCGGCGGGCATCGCCGTGGCGCCCTGGGTCACGGTGCGGGCGCGGCAGTGGGCCGCGGACGAGGCCGCCGTGCGGTCCGCCGTCGACGGCCTCGGCTACCCCGTCTTCGTCAAGCCGTCGCGCGCCGGCTCGAGCGTGGGCGTGTCGAAGGCGCACGACGCGTCACAGCTCGCCGGGGCGATGCGCGTGGCGTTCGCGGAGGACGACAAGGTGCTCGTCGAGACCGCGATCGTCGGGCGCGAGATCGAGGTCGCGGTGCTCGAGGGTCGTGCCGCGGGCGACACCCGCGCGTCGCTTCCGGGAGAGATCGTCCTGACGACGCGCGAGTTTTACGACTTCGAGGGTAAATACCTCGGGGGCGACGGCGCCGACATCGTGTGCCCCGCCGAGCTGTCGGACGAGGAGACCGCGCGGATCCGCGAGATCGGCGCGCGCGCCTTCGACGCCGTGGACGGCCGCGGGCTCGCCCGCGTCGACGTCTTCCTCACCGCCGCGGGCGAGATCGTCGTGAACGAGCTCAACACGATGCCGGGCTTCACGCCGATCTCGATGTACCCGAAGTGCTGGATCGCGACGGGCCTGAGCTACGCCGACCTGATCACGGAGCTCGTGGAGCTCGGGCGCGCGGCGTAGCGGCTCAGCCCGCGACCGTGGCGTCGTCGGGGGCGGGCTCGGCTTCGTCCGCGGACACGCACTCGGACTCCTTCGGGAGCGAGCCGGCGGCGCTGGAGAGGGCAGCGAGCACGTCGTTGCTGCTGACCTCCTCCGTGTCGACGTACACCTGCGCGGCGGGCGTGCGACCGTAGGTCGTCATGCGGAGGCTCGGGAAGTCGGTCTCGTCGACGATCCAGTCCACGCCGGAGACGGTCACGCACTGGAGGGTGGTCGGCGCCGGCGGCTCGAGGCCGCACGTGAACAGTACGACCGTGGGGTCGCCCCACGCGGCGGTGGCCTGCGCATCCGTCCAGACGCGCGCCAGGTCGCCGATCTGCTCGGGCACGCGCACGCTCACGTCCGCGCACACGGGCTCGTTCGCCCGCGGGGCCGGCTCCAGGTGGATGGTGGGCGTGCAACCGGAGAGGGCGACGCCGGCGGCGAGCGCGGCGGCGGCGGCGGCGGCGAGGCGGCGTATCACCCGACCAGCCTAGGCGCCCTACGCTGAAGGGATGCAGCAACGGACCCTCGTGCGCGAGCTCACCGAATCCGACATCCTGGCGCGGATCCTTGCCCGCACGGGGCGAGCGAGCGCGGCCCGCGTCGGTCCCGGCGACGACGCCGCGGTTCTTGAGACCTCCGGCTCGGTCGTGGTGACCACGGACACGCTCATCGAGGGGCCGGACTTTCGGCGGGCATGGTCCTCCGGATACGACCTCGGCTGGAAGGCGTGCGCGGTCAACCTCGCCGACGTGGCAGCCATGGGCGCCCGGCCCACCGCGCTCGTCGTGGCGCTCGGCCTCCCCGGGGACCTGCCGATCGCCGACGTCGAGGCAATGGCGGACGGGTTCCGCGAGGCCTGTGAGGCGCTGGCCCCCGGGTGCGCCGTCGTCGGGGGAGATCTCACGCAGTCGGCCGCGCTCACGATCGCCGTCACGGCGCTCGGCGACACGGAGGGGCGCGAGCCCGTGCTCCGCTCGGGGGCCGCCGCGGGGGAGATCGTCGCGCTCGCGGGCGAGATGGGCCAGGCCGCCGCGGGGCTGCGCGTCCTCTTCTCCCGCTTCTGCGATGAGGCCGGCCGCGCGACGCCCCTCGACCGGGCGGAGCTTGCCGCCGACGAGGATCGTCTCGTCGCGGCCCAGCTGCGACCGCAGCCGCCCGTCGGGCTCGGGCCCTTCGCGGCGCGCGCCGGCGCGACCGCGATGATGGACGTCTCCGACGGACTGGCGCGCGATGCGGGCCGTCTCGCGCGCGCGTCGGGCGTCGGGCTCGACTTCGACGCCGGCGCGCTCGGGCCGGATCCGCAGGCCGCGCTCGCGGGTGGCGAGGACCACGCGCTGCTGGCGACGTTCCCGGAGGGGCCGCTCCCGCCCGGGTTCCGCGCGATCGGGCGGGTCGTGGCTGCGGGCGCGAGCGACGTGCTCCTCGACGGCCAGCCGCACGCGGGCGGATCCGGGTGGGATCCCTATCGAGACTGGACGTCGGCCTCGGCCTGATCGGCTTGCCGCGGCTCGCCCCACCAAACGGTGGTGTCGCCGTAGGCGCGATCCCGGAACGCCGCGAGCCCCGCGGCGGCCCAGTCGGGGGCACCCGACCGCGTCGCGCGCTCGACCACCACGAGCGCGTCCGGCGCGAGGAGTGGGGCGAGGGCGTGGAGATCGGCCTGCAGCGTGTCGGCGCCGAGGTCGTAGGGCGGGTCGATGAAGACGAGGTCGTACGGGCCGCGGGCGGAGCGGAGGAACGCCTGCACACCGCTCGTGTGCACGCGCGCCGCGGCGCCGGCCGCCTCGGCGACGCGCCGGGCGTTGCGCTCGGCGATCCGCGCGGCCGGCGCCGCCCGCTCGACGAGATCGCACCGCGCCGCGCCGCGGCTGATCGCCTCGAGCCCGAGCGCGCCGGATCCGGCGTAGAGGTCGAGCACCGCTGTTCCGTCGAGAAGGCCCGTGGGCTCGAGGGCCCCGAAGAGCGACTCGCGCACCCGCTCGCTCGTCGGGCGCGTCCCGGAGGACGGGACGTCGAGCCGGATGCCCCCGGCGCGGCCCGCGATGATCCTCGTCACCGCTCCACCCTAACGGCCGGCGCGGGGGATGTCGGGGGCCGAACCTATGATCGAGGGATGAGCTTCACGCTGGATACCCCGCTCGCGGAGGCCGTGGGGGTCACGCCCGCCAAGGCCCTCGGGCGCGCGTTCGGCATGGAGTCAGTCGGCGACCTCGTCACGCACTACCCGCGCCGCTATGCCAAGCGCGGGGACCTCACCCCGATCCTCGAGCTGCCGGTGGGGCAGCCCGCCACGATCGTCGCGGAGGTGCGCAAAACTCAGGTGCGGCCCATGCGGCAGCGCCGCGGCAAGCTCGTCGAGGTCGTCATCGGCGACGGCATCGGGGAGATGTCGCTGACCTTCTTCGGTCAGGAGTGGCGGGCCAACGAGCTTGTGCCCGGCGCCCGCGGAATCTTCTCGGGCAAGGTCGGCGTGTACCGCGAGCAGCTGCAGTTCGCCCACCCGGAGTACCGGCTCTTCGCGGACGAGGCGGAGGCGCGCGAGAACGCGGAACGGTTCGCCGAGATCCCGCTCCCGATCTACGCCGCCACCTCGACCCTGCCGACGTGGAAAATCGAGGACCTCGTGACGATCGCGCTCGACGGGCTGGGCGAGGTTCCGGATCCGCTCACGCCCGAGGCGCGCCAGGCGCAGAAGGCGCTGCCCGCCCGCGAGGCGCTCCAGCGGATCCACCGGCCGGAGACCGACGCCGACGTGCACCGCGCCCGGCACACGCTGCGCCTGCACGAGGCCTTCGTGATGCAGACCGCCCTCGTGCAGCAGCGGGTGGCGGTGCGCGCGCTCGAGGCGACGCCTCGCCCCGCGCGGGCCGGCGGCCTCGTCGGCCGATTCGATGCCGCGCTCGGATTCACGCTGACCCCGGATCAGGAGACCGTGGGCATCGACATCGCGGCGGAGCTCGCTGAGACGCACCCCATGAACCGCCTGGTGCAGGGCGAGGTGGGGTCGGGGAAGACCCTCGTGGCGTTGCGGGCCATGCTGCAGGTCGCCGAGTCGGGCGGGCAGAGCGCGCTCATCGCGCCGACGGAGGTGCTCGCGGCCCAGCACCTCCGGTCGATCACGCGCATGCTGGGGCCGGAGCTTGCGGCCGAGCTCGTCCCGACGCTCGTCACGGGGAGTCTGGGCGCGGGGGAGCGCCGCCGGGCGGCGCTCCGCGTCGCGGCCGGGCAGGCCCGGATCGTCGTCGGCACGCACGCGCTGCTGAGCGACACGACGACCTTCGCCGACCTCGGCCTCGTCGTCGTCGACGAGCAGCACCGGTTCGGCGTCGATCAGCGCGAGGCCCTCCGCGCGAAGGGTCAGAACCCGCACGTTCTCGTCCTCACGGCCACGCCGATCCCGCGCACGGTGGCGATGACCGTGTTCGGCGACCTCGACGTGTCCACGATCCGCACGATGCCGGCGGGGCGCGCGGGCATCCAGACCTTCGTGGCGCCGATCGCGGAGAAGCCGGGGTGGTTCGCCCGGGTCTGGCAGCGCGCGGCGGAGGAGGTCGCGAAGGGGCACCAGGTGTTCGTCGTGTGCGCCGCGATCGACACGGAGGCGACGACCGTCGCGGCGCGCCTCGACGACGTGGACGACGCCCCGGCACCCGAGGCGGAAGACGGCGCGAAGGGTCCGCGCTTCGGCGTGCGCCAGGTGGCTGACACGCTCTCCCGGCAGCCCGATACTCAGGCGCTCCGGATCCGCGCCCTCCACGGCAAGCTTCCCGCCGACGACAAGGACGCGGTGATGCGCGCGTTCGCCGCTGGGGAGATCGACGTGGTCGTCGCGACGACCGTCATCGAGGTGGGCGTCGACGTGCCGAACGCGTCGACGATGATCATCCTCGACGCCGACCGATTCGGCGTTTCGCAGTTGCATCAGCTGCGCGGGCGGGTGGGCCGCGGCGGCGTTCCCGGTCTGTGCCTCCTCGTGACCGAGGCGCTCGAGGGTACGCCCGCCCGCGAGCGCGTGGAGGCGGTCGCCGCGACGCTCGACGGCTTCGAGCTCGCGGAGGCCGACCTTGGGCTCCGGGGTGAGGGCGATGTCCTGGGAGACGCGCAGTCCGGCACGCGCTCCTCGCTGAAGCTCCTGCGTGTGATCAAGGACGCGGGGCTCATCGACCGCGCGCGCACGATGGCGATCGACGTGCTGCGCGACGATCCCCAGCTCGAGCGACACGCGGGGCTGCGCGCGATGGTCGCGGCGCAGGTCGGCGAGGTCGAGCGCGCCGCGATGCGGAAGAACTGACGGTTTCCGCGGCGCGCTCGCTACTCTTTCCCCATGAGCAATCGCGTCGCCGTCGTTCCGGGATCGTTCGACCCGCCCACGCTGGGGCACCTCGACATCGTGCGCCGCGCTGCGGCGTTGTACGACGAGACGCACGTCCTCGTCGTCCACAATCCCGACAAGGAGGGGATGCTCCCCATCGCGCTCAGGATGCAGCTGCTCGAACAGGCGATCGCTGAGGCGGGGATCGCCGGGCGCGTCGTCGTCGGCTCGTGGAGCGTCGGGCTGCTCGTCGATTACGCGCAGGAGGTCGGGGCGGGGGTCCTCGTCAAGGGGATCCGCTCGCAGCAGGACGTGGCCTACGAGACGCCCATGGCGGTCGTGAACAATCACCTCGCGGGTGTGGAGACCGTCTTCCTGCTCGCGGATCCGGCGAACTCCGTCGTGTCGAGCTCGCTCGTGCGCCAGGTCGCGAGCCTCGGCGGCGACGTCTCGCCCTATGTCCCGAGCGCGGTATCGGAGTACCTCAAGGGCGCGACGCCGAGCGAATTCTGAGCCGCACCTCGTCCCGCGGGTCGGCGGTGGCACGTACGCTGGAGGGGTGAAGAACCGACTCTCCGGACCCTTCGTCCTCCCGGCGCGCGACATCGTGCGCAAGCCGGGCGAGATGCGCGAACATTCCCTCACGATCCCCGCGCCCGAGCGGTGGGGGGAGGGGATCGTCTCCGTCGAGGAGGGGCGCGATCTCGAGCTTGAGGTGCGCCTCGAATCCGTGCACGAGGGGATCCTCGCCTCCGGCACGGTGGACACGATCTACGACGGCGTCTGCGGGCGGTGCCTGCGAGACATCTCCCAGCCTGTCGAAGTCGAGTTCCAGGAGCTTTTCGAGTACCCTGGTCAGGAAACGTCTGACTTTGAGCTTCAAGACGACCACGTGGATCTTGAAACTCTGGTCAGGGACGCGATCGTTCTGTCGCTTCCGTTTCAGCCGGTTTGTTCGCCGGATTGCCCGGGTCTTGATCCCGCCACGGGTGATCGTCGGTCCGAATCCTCCGGCGAGGCGCCGGCCCCCGTTGACCCGCGATGGGCCGCGCTCCAGGAACTCACACACACCGAGTCGGCGCCCAGCGCCGTCCAGAGCAGAGAAGAGAGTTAGCCATGGCAGGTAACCCCCCGAAGCGCCGGGTATCCCGCTCCAACACGCGTTCGCGTCGTTCGCAGTGGAAGGCGGAGGCCCCGGCCCTCGTCAAGACGGTGGAGAACGGCAAGGTCGTGTACAGCCGTCCCCACCAGGCGAAGGTTGTCACGGACTCGCAGGGCACCGAGCTGTTCCTCGAGTACAAGGGCCGCAAGGTCGCCGACGTCTGACGTCGACATGACCCTGCGCTCTGACGAAAGTGCGCAGCCCACACTTCCCGAGAAGCTCGGCGTCGAGATCGACGCCGAGCTTCTCGCTTTGGCGCTGACGCACCGTTCGTTCGCCTACGAAAACGGCGGCATTCCCCACAACGAACGCCTGGAGTTCCTCGGCGACTCCGTCCTCGGCCTGGCCGTGACCGCGATGCTCTACGACCGGTTCCCGGACGTCTCGGAGGGCGAGCTCGCCAAGCGCCGTGCCGGCCTCGTGTCGACGGTCGCGCTCGCGGGCGTCGCGCGCGGCATCGGCCTCGGCGCGCACCTGCGGCTGGGGCGCGGCGAGGAGCAGACCGGCGGGCGCGACAAGGACTCGCTCCTCGCGGACGCGACGGAGGCTGTCCTGGGCGCGGCCTTCCTCTCGGCGGGGCGCGCCGAGGCCGACGCGCTCGTGCTGCGGTTGATCACGCCGCTGCTCGACGACCCGTCGCGCTTCGGCGCGGCGACGGATCCGAAGACCGCGATCCAGGAGCTCGCTTCGCGGCTCGGCGTGGCCGCGCCGACCTACGAGGTCTCGAGCACGGGGCCGGATCACGACCGCCGTTTCCGCGCCGTCGTGCGCGTCGGCCCGCACACCGCGAGCGGCGAGGGCACGAGCAAGAAGCAGGCCGAGATGGCGGCCGCGCTGACGCTGTGGCGCGCGGCGGGCGAGAGCGCGGGTGCCTGAGCTCCCCGAGGTCGAGGTCGTGCGGGCCGGTCTCGCGCCGGCGCTGGTCGGGTCGCGCGTCGCGGACGTCGAGGTGCTCGACGCGCGCGCCCTCACCCGGCACGCGGCGTTCGGCCCGGACCCCGCGGGCGACTTCGCCGCGCGCCTCGCCGGCCAGGACATCCTGTCGGCGGTGCGGCGCGGCAAGTTCCTCTGGTTTCCGCTGTCGTCGCCCGCGGGCGAGTGCGTCGTGGGCCACCTCGGCATGAGCGGGCAGATGCTCCTGCGCGCCCCCGGCGCCCCGCGCGAGCGGCACGAGCGGATCCGGATCCACGTCGAGCACCCGTCCCACGGCCTCGTCGCGTGGGTCTTCGCCGACCAGCGCACGTTCGGCTCGCTCGCGATCGATCCGCTCGTCGCGACGGGGGATGGGGCCCCGGGAGGATTCGGCGACGACCGAGCCCTCGTCGCGTCGCAGGCGGCGCACATCGCGCGGGATCCGCTCGACCCCGCCTTCGACGACCTCGCGTTTCGCCGCGCACTGGCGCGCACGTCCTCGGCGGTCAAGCGGGTGCTCCTCGACCAGAGCGTCGTCAGCGGAGTCGGCAACATCTACGCGGACGAGGCGCTCTGGGCCGCGCGGGTTCATCCGGAGACGCCGGCGCGCGCCCTGTCCACGCGCGCCGCAAACCGGATCCTCGCCGAGGTGCGCGCCGTGCTGACCCGCGCGCTAGCGGAGGGCGGGACGAGCTTCGACGCGCAGTACGTCAACGTGAACGGGCAGGCGGGCTACTTCGCGCACTCCCTGCAGGCCTACGGGCGAAGCGGCCAGCCATGCCCGCGGTGCGGGCGGCCGATCCGCCGCGCGGCGTTCGCGAACCGGTCGAGCCACTTCTGCCCCGCGTGTCAGCGGGCGCCCGGCGTGGCCTGACCGCGGCAGCTATCCGGCGATCGTGCGCGCGAGGTCGAGCGCGTCGCGGGCGACCTGCGCCCGCGTGTCGTTGTCCGTGAGCCACAGCGGGACCGCGCGGGCGGCGATGCCCGCCTCCGCCAGCGCGGGCACGGCGTCGGCGTCGACGTCGTCGACGAGCCACCCGTCCAGGAGGCCGCCCGCCGCGCGGGCGCCGTAGTGCTGGGCGACGGCGCGCGCGGAGGTTTCCACGCCGACCGCGGCGAGGCAGGCGTCGGCCATGCCGCGCACGACGGATCCGCCAATGATGCCGGACACGCCCACGACGGGGGCGGCGGATCCGCGGATGAGCTCGCGCATGCCGGGGACCGCGAGCACGGGTCCGATCGAGACGACGGGGTTGGACGGGGCGAGGAGGACGACGTCCGCCTCGCGGATCGCGGCGGCGGCGCCCCCGGAGGGACGGGCGTGCGCGATCGCGCTCTGGCGGAACCCGCGCGCGGGGCGCGCGGCGCGGTGGCGGACCCACCACTCCTGGAAGTGCATGTCGCCCTGGTCGGTCTCGACGATCGTATCGATCTCTGCGTCGGTCGCGGGGTGGAGGCGAACCCCCAGCGGCCATCGCGAGCCGAGCCGCGCGTACACCTCGCTCACGCTCGCGCCGCCGCGTAACCAAGCGGTCCGCGCGATGTGGGTGCCGAGATCCAGGTCGCCGAGGGTGAACCACTCCGGGGCGGTGCCCCACGCGGCGAGCTCCGCCGACACCCGCTCCGACTCGCCCGCCCGGCCCCAGCCGCGCTCGGCGTCGTTCACCCCGGCGAGCGCGTAGAGGAGGCTGTCGTGGTCGGGGGCGATCCGGAGGCCGGAGAGCCACCAGTCGTCGCCGGTATTGACGACGACGTCGATCCGGTCGCCCGCACCCGCCCGACGCACGTGTTCACGAAGGCCCAGAACAAAACGCGCGCAGCCCACGCCGCCGCCGATCACCACAATGCGCATACAGACGAGAGTATGGGCTCGAGGCGACGGGCCAGCGCCGTAGGCGATGTGCGCGAGGCCGATGCGCATGACGAGACGGTCGAGCGCGTGCGCGCGCTCCGCCGCTCCGACGGCGCGGGAAACCGCTGCATACCCCGGGCGTGTCGTCAAGGATCCCGGCGTTTCGTCGGCGTGTCCCGCGTCGTCACGGGGATCGCGGGGGCGCCGCGCGTAGGGTTGACGGAGCGTTTTCGGCCGTGCGAGGAGAGCGAAGGAGGCCCCGTTCGATGCACCTGAAGAGCCTCACCGTCAAGGGCTTCAAGTCCTTCGCACAGCCGACGACCTTCGCGCTCGAGCCCGGCGTGACCGCGATCGTCGGCCCGAACGGATCCGGCAAGTCCAACGTCGTGGATGCGCTCGCGTGGGTCATGGGGGAGCAGGGCGCCAAGAGCCTGCGCGGCGGGAAGATGGAGGACGTCATCTTCGCCGGGACGGCCACGCGCGGACCGCTGGGCCGCGCGGAGGTCCAGCTGACGATCGACAACGCCGACGGCGCGCTCCCGATCGACTACAGCGAGGTGTCGATCCGGCGCACGCTGTTCCGGAGCGGCCAGAGCGAGTACGCGATCAACGGCGAATCCTGCCGCCTCCTCGACGTGCAGGAGCTGCTGAGCGATTCCGGACTCGGCCGGGAGATGCACGTGATCGTCGGCCAGGGGCGGCTCGACACAGTGCTGCGGGCGACGCCCGAGGAACGGCGCGGCTTCGTCGAGGAGGCCGCGGGGATCCTGAAGCACCGCCGCCGCAAGGAGAAGACGCTCCGCAAGCTCGAGGCGATGGAGCAGAACCTCGCTCGGCTCAGCGATCTCGCCGGCGAGCTGCGGCGCCAGCTGAAGCCGCTCGGCCGCCAGGCCGAGATCGCGCGCCAGGCCCAGTCGATCGCCGCGATCGTGCGCGACGCCAAGGCCCGCCTGTACGCGGACGACCTCGTGCAGCTGCGCGAGGCGCTGGCCGAGCACGCGCGCGGCGAGCGCGAGCGACACACCGAGCGCCTCGCGCTCGAGGAACAGGCTTCGGGCGCCAGGGCCCGGATCTCCGAGCTCGAGCGCGCCCACACCGCGCAGGCGGTCGACGCGGCGCAGAAGACGCTCTTCGGCCTGGAACAGGCGCAGGAGCGCCTGCGCGGGCTGTTCACGCTCGCCGGTCAGCGGCTGACGCTCCTGGCCGCCGACGACGCGCCCGCCGCGGCGGTCACCGTGTCGCAGCAGGTGATCGACGCCGCCGCGGAGGAGGTCGAACGCCTGTCTGACGCCGTCGGGGACGCGGAGGACCAGGTGCAAGTGGCCGCGCGCGCCCTGCTCGAGGCGCGCGGGGACCTGGACGCGCTCGATGCCGACATCGCGGCGCAGAGCGCGCTCGTCTCCGAATACGACATGCGCCTGAACACCCTCTCGGGGCGGAGCACCGCGGCCCAGCAGACGCGGGAGGCGGTGCGGGCGGCCGTCGCGCGGCAGCGCGAGGCCCTCGAGGCCGCCGAGGAGCGGCGCGCGGAGGCGCGCGCGGCGGTGGAGGCGACCGAGCCCGCGGCGGCCGTGGAGG
>NZ_WMEE01000153.1:0-275 GCF_009709595.1 Microbacterium sp. ZXX196 | reverse complement strand
GCTTAGGGACATGTAAAACTGAGGTCAGAGATAACTCCGGAGAAACCACGACTGTACCCTGAGTGAGCACTGGATGATAGGAGCCATCAGCCACCTTAACGACTCTATGAGCTACGGCTAAGTGGTCGAGAAGACAGTCGACTTACCCGTCATATGGTCAGTAGCACCAGTGTCTATCACCCATTATGAACCGGAGGTTGGCTGGGAGACTGCATGAAAGGTCGATGATGTACCTGAAACAGCAGCAGAAGTGGAAGAGCCAGACTGAAGGCCCT
>NZ_WMEE01000152.1:0-275 GCF_009709595.1 Microbacterium sp. ZXX196 | reverse complement strand
GGAGATCTCGCTCAGCGGATTGTCTCACATTTACAGAATAACGGCAGTTACATGACAATCGATGATTTTAAAGCGCATCGGGGTGAGTGGGCAGTGCCTGTATCAAGTGATTATCGAGGGTACAGTGTGTATCAGGCGCCGCCGAATTCTCAGGGATTTACCGGTTTATTAACACTGAACATTTTGGAAAACTATGATTTCACACAAATCGAGCACGGTTCATTTGAGTATTATCATGTGCTTGTGGAGGCGTTGAAAAAGAGTTTTGTAGATCG
>NZ_WMEE01000151.1:0-275 GCF_009709595.1 Microbacterium sp. ZXX196 | reverse complement strand
GGATGGTTTCTTCAAACCAGGTACCAGTAACGGCTATAGAGATCAACACGATTGCCACGATTGACATCAGCTTCACCCACATAGCTTGTTTTAAGATTTTCAGTGAAGACAGTATGATAAATAACCAGTTGAATAAGAGTAAAATTCCAGCTGCTGTTGTGATGTACTCATAGATCCGTCCTGGGAGAAGAAGAGCTGTGATGATACTCGCTAAAAGTCCCCCTGCTCCTAAACCCATTGCGGGAAGCGGCAGTTTTTTAAATTTCACTGTTTTC
>NZ_WMEE01000150.1:0-275 GCF_009709595.1 Microbacterium sp. ZXX196 | reverse complement strand
AGCAGCAAGCGCTCGATGCTCAGTGCGAAACCGATGCCTGGCATATCGTCGCCGCCCAGCTCTGCAACCAGACCGTTGTAGCGTCCGCCGCCGCAAAGCGTTTCCACCGCGCCGATTTCCGCCATTTTGATCTCGAAAGCCGTCAGCGTGTAGTAGTCCAATCCACGAACCAGACGCGGATTGACATGGTACGGAATGTCGAGAGCAGTCAGGTAGCCTTTCACTGCTTCGAAGTGAGCTGCCGATGCTTCGCTCAAGTAATCCAGAATGGAAGG
>NZ_WMEE01000149.1:0-275 GCF_009709595.1 Microbacterium sp. ZXX196 | reverse complement strand
CTGGCTCCGAAGAGGCACTCTAGCAGTTCGGTGCGGCCTGCCCCCATCAGTCCGGCAAAGCCGATGACTTCTCCTTTACGAAGGGAGAATGAAATGTCTTTAAGCCGCCACTGACGCGCGTGTCCTGGCCAGGGCAAGGAGAGTTCCTTTACTTCCAGAACTGTCTCTCCTGGTTCACGGTCTCCTCCCAGTTGAACAGATTCGATCTCGCGACCCACCATAAGATGTGTCACTTGCTGCGGATTCGTTTCTTCTCGCTCCAATGTTTCGACATG
>NZ_WMEE01000148.1:0-275 GCF_009709595.1 Microbacterium sp. ZXX196 | reverse complement strand
CCTAATTCATTTTCCACCATCGCTAAAATCGCTTGGTCATCAGCCATTTCAAAACTGTTTTGGAGTGTAACACCAGTATCCTTTAATATGCGTTTTATGTCGTGGTTATAACCCGATTTCAGAGTAATAAAGGCTTCATTCTCTAATTGATCAATATGTACTTTATCAAGAATACTCAGAGGGTGTTTTTGTGGAAGGATACATAATATCCGATCTTTTTTTAATGGAATTGTTTCGAAATTCTCTGTAGTTGGTAAAGTTGTAAAACCAAAGTC
>NZ_WMEE01000147.1:0-276 GCF_009709595.1 Microbacterium sp. ZXX196 | reverse complement strand
GGCGGTGAGCTCGGCGGGGCCGACGACGCCGCCGATCGGCTGCTTCTTGGCGGTCGCCCGCAGCTTCGCCCAGGCCGCCTGGACCTTCTCGGGGGTGTTGCCGAGGTGGTAGGCGGCGTCGTTCTTGGCGACCCACTTCTCCCAGTCGCCACAGCGGGTCTCGAAGGCCAGGTCCTGGTCGAGGTTGGCCTGGTACCAGATGTTCTGGCGCGACGGGTTCACGACGCTGTCGACGAGCATCCGGCGGACGTGGTCCGGGAAGAGGGTCCCGTAGAC
>NZ_WMEE01000146.1:0-276 GCF_009709595.1 Microbacterium sp. ZXX196 | reverse complement strand
TTGTGTGCGTGACCAATCATTGTTGATAGTTGAAATGATTTTATCTATTCTTTCACTTACTTGTTCACTCTGAATGATATGTTCCTTTTTTTCCATTTTCTTTCTCCTTCTTTGCTGCTTTTTCCTCCTTTAGCATCACAATGATAAGCAATATAACACCAATTACTAAAGATGAATCTGCAATATTAAATATAGGAAAATCATAATTGAAGATATACGTATTAACGAAGTCCACTACATACTGATGTCTGATGCGGTCGATAAAATTACCAATCG